>NZ_JAEQCT010000021.1:0-126062 GCF_020738205.1 Microcoleus sp. PH2017_24_DOB_U_A | reverse complement strand
TTGTTAAAAACTATAACACAGATTACTGGCAACCTAAAGGTTGCAACTGCGTTTCATCCCCGGCTTGAAAGACCGGGGTTCTCACGCGACGCGCTATAGGATTTTGGATTTTAGGTTTTGGATTTTACATTAAAGAATTCGGTATGACTTAAATAATGAGTGGTTCCCAGGCTGTGCCTGGGAACCCATATCCTGAGCTCTCCCTCACCTGTATCTAAGCCTTGGGCTTAGCAGCCGCGGGCTTCTTCTCAATCGGTTTTAATCCATTGAGGAACATCGGCACAAATTTCTCCACAAATGCTTGCGGATCTCGGTTCCAGGCCCGCTGAGCTACATCGACTCTGGTCATTTGCAAATCGGGGGCGAGCAGAGTGGCTGGCAAGCGTTCCATCAGGTATTGTGGGCGTTCCCACATCGGCATCGTGTTGGCAATGTCCACGAGACGGGTGACGCGACGCAGTTCTGCTCCCAGCATGATATCCATTCCCGATGCAAATGCTGCTTGTTCGATCGCCGCATACTTGCGTTTCGCCTGTTCCACCTTCTCGCGGTGTGCCGGGCTCTTCGCAGCAATTTTACCCAGCCAGCGGTTGCCCCAGCGGACGTGACCAGCTTCTTCGGGAAAAATCTTTTCGATGGTTTCGCGGATTTTGACGTTTTCGTCGGTTTGAGGAGCATTTTTGAGGGCGTGGATGTGCGCTGAGAAATACTCGCATCCCCGCTTCTCGGTGACGTTAATCGCCGCTAGGGAAGAAATTACAAAATCTTCGCGGTCTTTGGTAGGGTCTTTTTGGTCGCTGTCGAGCAACCTTTCAAATTCGTCAATGTAGGAGACTCCTGGCGGCGTTCCCACCTTCTCGCCGATGTCTGCGAGCAAGTCTGTAAGCCACATGGCGTGTCGCGCTTCGTCCGAGATATGCCGGGAAAGATCCCGCACGAGTTCGGCCGGTTCGCCGTCTAGCTGCTCGATCAAGTCGGTGAGGTCTTTGCAACTGCGCTGTTCGCTGTAGCGGTAGCGGTTGAGGGTAATCAAGTGGATTTCGCGATCGCGCACCACTTGACTTAAAATCTCGCGCGCTCCCATGCCGTTGCGAAGCTTGCGGGGATAGGCAACTGTCATGTTTGTATGTTGTTTTGTAAAGATACCTGTATAAGTGTAACGCAGTTTTTAGGATACCAATGACCTCAGCAGGCAGAAACTTTGTGTGCGCTTTTGGCAAAGATCGATCTTGAAGGTTTTGCCAGCTCAGTTATTTATGTCGATCGCTCTGCGTTTACATTTCATACTGCGCCTGGGCGATCGCACGATTCGCGATCGGCTTACCAATGTATTTAGGAACAGGTTGTTTTGCATTAAAATACAATAAAATTTCGATATTTTTATCTACCTTTAGACAGGTATTTTATAAGTTATTTCTAGAAGAATATTTTGCTATTTATATCAGAATAACTGAATAAATAAAAGAAAAATTTAGGTAGCTAAATTAACTTTTAAGCGTTATATTGATTTATGGAAGACAAAACCTAGGTGACTCACTTGGCTGACATCGTTGATACCGCCGTTTCGGCAGGCTCTTTTACAACTCTGGTTGCTGCCGTCAAAGCTGCTGGTTTAGTCGATACTCTCAAAGGCACCGGGCCCTTCACAGTTTTCGCACCCACAGACGAAGCTTTTGCTAAGCTTCCCGCAGGTACTGTAGAAGCACTGCTTAAGGACATTCCTAAGCTCACAAAAATCTTGACTTATCATGTCGTTGCTGGCAAAGTTATGGCTGCTGATGTAGTCAAGCTGAAATCTGCCAAAACAGTTGAAGGTTCAGAAGTGAAAATTGATGCTTCCAATGGCGTCAAAATCAATGATTCTACCGTTACCACAGCCGATGTTGCTGCTGATAATGGCGTCATCCACATCATCGATACAGTCTTGCTTCCTGCGTAAGCACAGATTTAGATAGTGCAATAATACTATCTTGAGGGCGGTGGCTGTTGTTAGCCACCGCCCGATTTTAATTGATAGTTAAAAATAAATATCTTACCATAAAGAATTGGGGTGCATCTCACTTTGGTAAATATGTTTGTAGGGGCGAAGCATGACCGAAATCAATATGAGATTATAACTAATAACTTATATGCGGTCATGCTTCGCCCTCTTCAAAAACCAGATGCACCCAAGAATTGGTTAAAAGCCGGAACCCTTTTAAGGAGAAATTAAAATCAGACTATTCATTACTCCAATCCTCGGACTTCCAGGTAGATGTCGCTATCAACTGTCAAGCGGTCAACCCTTCGACTTCGCTCACGACAAGCTGTCAAGCGGTCAACTGAATGAAGCAGCGCGATCGCAAAAACCATCATAGAGCAGGGGGAATTGGTCGATCGCACGAAGCGATTGTCTGCCCCAAATTTGTCGCCGCTGGATTTACCGGAAAAACAGGCTGTAAGCCAATAGCATTCGTACTCTGAAGCTTATTTGCGGTTGATGCGTAGATGCCATGCCGCGAAACCCAAAATTTCTCCCAGAAACCGGGTTGATGGGGGCTGAGCTTAAATAAGATACAATAAGAACCACAAGGAAAGTGCGATCGACATTATTTGACAGTCAAGTTATGCAATCTACAACTCAGTCCGAGACAGAAACGGCGATGGACGCTCCCAAACACGGATTGCCCGTTACAATCATTACAGGATTTCTCGGCAGCGGCAAAACAACCCTGCTCAACCACATCCTGACCAACCAGCAAGGTTTGAAAACAGCAGTTTTAGTCAATGAATTTGGTGAAATCGGCATCGACAACGAACTGATTGTCACTACAGACGACAACATGGTCGAGCTGAACAACGGCTGCATCTGCTGCACAATTAACGAAGATTTGGTTAATGCAGTTTACAAAGTTTTAGAACGTCAAGAAAAGCTCGACTATCTAGTAGTCGAGACCACCGGACTCGCAGACCCGCTGCCAGTAGCGATGACTTTTTTAGGCACAGAACTGCGCGACATGACCCGTCTAGATTCAATAGTTACAGTAGTAGACGCAGCCAACTACAGCTTAGATTTGTTCAACTCAGAAGCAGCCTACAGTCAAATAGCTTACGGCGATATTATTATTCTCAACAAAACAGATTTGGTTGAAGAAGCAGATTTAGATTTGTTGGAAGTTAAGATTCGCGATATCAAAGAAGGCGCTCGAATTTTGCGAACGGTAAAATCGCAAGTTCCCTTACCTTTAGTCCTCAGCGTCGGATTGTTTGAATCTGACAAATATTTCCAATCTGAGGAAACTTCTAGCAGTCACGATCATCACGATCACGACCATCACGATCACGATCATCACGACCATCACGACCATCACGATCATCACGATCACGGTCATCACGATCATCACGATCACGGTCATCACGACCACTCCGGCCATTTAGACAATGACGGATTTACCTCAATTTCTTTCCAAAGCGACAAGCCGTTTTCTCTGAGGAAATTTCAATATTTCTTAGACCACCAAATGCCAACAAACGTGTTTCGCGCGAAAGGGATTATGTGGTTTGAAGAAAGTCCGAAACGGCATATTTTTCACTTGAGCGGCAAGCGATTTTCAATGGATGACGATCAGTGGAAAGGTGAGCCGAAAAACCAACTTGTTCTGATCGGTCAGGGTTTGGATACCGAGACTTTGCGATCGCAAATCGAAAACTGTCTCTGTATGCCTGCACCCAATCGCGGCAAAGGATTCGGGAAAAACTAACCTGGACGCAACTGTCACATTAAATCCAGGTACGTAGTTGCGCTTAAGCGCTCTTAAAATCCAGGTATGTAGTTGCGCTTAAGCGCTCTTAAAATCCAGGTACGTAGTTGCGCTTAAGCGCTCTTAAAATCCAGGTACGTAGTTGCGCTTAAGCGCTCTTAAAATCCAGGTACGTAGTTGCGCTTAAGCGCTCTTTTTGGGATATCGGAAAGAGCGCTGAAGCGCAACTACGTACCTAAGAATTTATCCCTATATATGTCCAGGACTGTTTGAGATTTCCCATGCGAGTCATCATCCAGCGAGTCAAATCATCTCAAGTCCAAGTTAACGGTAAAATTATCGGCAAAATTGGCTGCGGACTCAACTTGCTTGTAGGTATTGCGGACACCGACACCGAAGCAGAACTCGACTGGATGGCTCGGAAATGCCTATAATTGCGTTTGTTTCCCGACTCGGCCAGCGACGGCGGGCGCTGGGACAAGTCCGTACAAGACATCGGCGGCGAGTTGCTGGTTTTGACATACTCCCCGGCGTAAACGCGCGGGGATTCTTTACGCTTCATCGAGATGTGCCTCCTTCGTGGTCTTACCTTCTCTCTGCGTACATTTAGAGTCGTGGCAATGCCCTATCCCGACTTTTTCTATATTTCTCGCAGCGTTTAAATCCCTGTCTTGCTGAGTACCACAATTAAGGCACACTAGCGAACGAACAGATAGGTCTATTTTACCCCACTTAAACCCGCAATCTGAGCACACTTGGCTAGTTGGTTAAGAGCGACTAATTACCCTGAATTCTCTGCCAAACTTTTCAGATTTAGCCTCACATAAAGCTCTAAACTCGTACCATCCTTGCTGACTAATTACTCTGGCAAGTTTCCGATTTTTGACCAGACCCGACACATTCAAATCTTCCAAAATAATAGTTTGATTCTCACTAACAACTTTGGTCGATAGTTTGTGCAGAAAGTCTTTACGGGTATCCCCCATTTGGTTGTGTAATTTAGCAATCTGAATGCGAGTTTTGTTTCGGCGCTTTGAGTCCTTGGGCTGCCTTGCCAACTTGCGTTGCAATCTGCGATTTTTTCGGTCTAACTGTTTGTAGCTTGGACTTTTAGCTGATGTTCCGTCGCTCATTGCTGCAAAGGTTTTAATACCCAAATCGATGCCGATGCTGTGTTTTTTAGCTTCGACTATATCGGGATTTATCTCTACAACAAAGCTCAGGAAGTAGCGGTTAGCACAATCCTTGATGATTGTGACAGAGCTAGGAACTGACGGCAGTGCTCTCGACCAAATTGGCTTAACAATACCAATTTTAGCTAAATAAACCCCATCTTCTTTGATTGAGAAGCCTCCGCGAGTCAACCGGGCAGACTGGCTATTCGTGCGTTTTTTGAACTTTGGATAACCGACTTTGCGCCCTTTTCTTTTTCCCTTGCATGACTCAAAAAAATTCTTAAAGGCTGTCTCCAAATCTGCTACAGATTGCTGTAGTGCAATATTTGAGACTTCACTCAACCATGCTCTTTCCTCAGTTTGTTTGGCTTGAGTGATAACCTGATGAAGAAGGTTTGCCGATTTCGGTTTTTTTTCGGATTGTTTGCAAACGGCTAAAGCATCATTCCACACTACCCGCACACAACCAAACAACTGAGCTAAACTCTGTTGCTGTTGGTTGCTGGGATAGAAACGGAATTGATACCTTGCTTTCATTTTTACTGGCTATTTATTTACTCTATTATACTGCTATAGCCTTTATCAAAAAGATGAGGTATGACTGACAGCTTATATAACCGCTTAAACCAAGAGGGCCCAAGCCCAACAACATCCGCGAATCTTTCTGAGAACCGCTATATACTGCCAGTTGCTAACAATATCCAGAATTAAAGCCGTCCTAAAAAGACGGGGCTTGTATCCCAATTTTTTCGGTCAGTCAGTTTACTCTCTACGGCGACTGTCGCAAAGGTCGGCTTCTGGTCGTTCGATCGCTCTGCCGCCCCTGAAGCCGCCGAAAAACTTTATGCAAAATTTGTCGAAAAGTTGCGCCAGAGTGGCTTAAAAGTTGAAACAGGTTTGTTTGGAGCCATGATGCAAGTGTCTATAGATAATGACGGCCCGGTGACTTTGGTGTTGGAGAGAGAATCGGCGTGAATAGGTTTGACAGGCCTCTGTACTTCTCTTATCTTCCTTCGCCTCCTTTGCGTCTTCGCGGTTCGTTCAAAAAAAGCCGTTGCCCCTTTTAAAAGAAAATTTCTAAATTGACCGGGTTTCCCAACTGCTGTGGCGTAGGTTCTGAAGATAGTGCAGTTCGCTACATTCTGCCGAGTCTCAATTCCGCAATCTCCGACGCCGAAAACCCCCTCAAAAGGCCAGTTGCTAAATTGTCCACTCAGCGGCCCCGGAACACCGTCCATCTTTGTCGCGATCGCCACACCCGCATAACAGCTCAGAAGGCTTGTACAGTAAGGCTTTGAAGGCAATAAAATCTATCGTCAACAGCCAGCGCTTAAAATCAGATTCGGCAGCCAAAAAATGTTGCATGAGAGAGTGGAACACTGGCATCACTGTGCCTATCTGTATTTCCCTATATTCAATACATAGAGAGTTGAATCAGCCGTGCCAAGCGAAACCGCCAGCAACTGCCGCCTCGCTCCCTGAAAAATGTCCTCGCACTGCGCTACCACCCGATAAACGCCATGACTGTCACAACTGCCACCAACCCCGTCAACTGCAACACTGTTTCTAACCTCAACTTCATTCCAGCCGCCTCCACCGAACAAACCGCCGAAATCAATACAGTTTCCAGCATCGATGTCTTGGCTTTGGCTGAATTCGCCCTCAAAGAGTTGGAAGCAGAAATGAAAACTGCCAGCCGCAGCGCTCAAGCAGTGGCGATGCGAATTGCTAAGGAAGTCGAACGGATTTGCCAAAAAAGCGATCGCATCCAAATTTCCGGCGAAGTTGAAGCTTGGCAAATCACCTTGGCCGAACACCGGTTGCAAAAAACTCTCGAATTCTACCGCCTCGGTTCCAAACAAGGCCGCGTCCAACTGCACTCTCACCTCGCATCGATGATTTACCGTCATGTTGCTTCTTTCCGATCGAACTTGAACTTCCAAGCTCGCTACAACATGATTGAAGACTTTTTGCAAGGCTTTTACATCGAAGCTTTGCGCGCTTTCCGCCGCGAACACCAACTGGATCTCAACTACACTCCCCGCACCCAGATTGAATTGGCTGAGTACATGGCTTTCACCGAACAATACGCCAAGCGCCAAATCGGTTTACCCGGCCGCAACCGCCAACGCCTGATCGTGCTTCGCGCTCAAGGATTTGCTAAGGGCCAACCTCCCGAAACTGCGATCGACATTGAAATGGCAGTAGAATCCGGCAAGGGAGAAGATGCAGAAATGTACAGCCGCTCTCCGGCGCTGCAACAAGTCCGCGAACAAATGGTTTCGGAAACTGTCGATCCGGCTGATGCTGTGTTGCGTGATCGAGTAGTCGCTGAATTGATCGCCTATCTGGAATCGCAAAATCAGCCAGAATGTGTTAGCTACTTAACTTTAAAATTGCAAGATCTTTCGGCTTCGGAAATCGATCGCGTTCTCGGTTTGTCCTCCCGCCAGCGCGACTACCTGCAACAACGGTTTAAGTACCACGTCGAAAAATTTGCCCGCACTCAAAACTGGAAACTCGTTCACGAATGGCTGGGTGCTGATGTAGATCAAAAACTGGGCATGACTTCGGACAAATGGGAAACATTTCGCGCTCAACTGTCGCCCGAACAACAAGAACTGTTAGCAATGAAGCGGAATCAAGAATGCGATAAGGCGATCGCCACTGCACTCAACTGCACCCCCAAACAAGTCCAAAAACGTTGGGCGCAACTGTTGGATCTGGCAAGCCAGACTCGCAACAGCAGCCAAGCATAACGGGTGATCCAACATGAACGCAAGTGTTTTATTGAGATTGGAAAATGCGATGGGTGCGGCACCGGAACCGGAATGCCCGCCCCGCAGTCCGCTCTCAAATCTACCAGTGCTGCTCGATTATTACCCAAATTATCGCCGCTTTCCGGCAAATTCAATTTATTAAAACAACATTACTTTTATTAATATTTCCCATTCCCAGGTTATGCCTGGGATTTTTTTTATTAGTAATCATTAATCATAATTTATTAAAAATACAGGTAAAATTGGTTCGTAGTGAGGACTTCAGTCCTCATAAAAATTAGAGGACTGAAGTCCTCACTACGAACTTATAAAGATGATTTTACCAGACGTGATGTCAGTCATAACTTATTAGAAAATACCAGCCCAAAGGAGAGTACATCCCTGGGTTGAAAAGTGCTGTATCCGCTGCCTCCCCCCAATAAAAGATCTATAATTTTTATGCAGGTCTAAAAATTTTTGCTTTGAGGTGCGTAGTCATGTTTCCAGTGTGGTTGCAGGCAGAATTTTGGGGTTTAGTGGGTGGTTCGGCGCTGCTACTGGGAGCGGCGGTGGGTTACTTTATCAGGATTCCCCAGCGCGCGATCGCCACAATTATGGCTTTTGGCGCCGGTGTGCTGATTTGGGCGCTATCTTTTGAGTTGATGGATGAAGCTTACAAGCGCGGCGGTTTTGACTCAACGGCGATCGGCTTTTTGGGCGGCGCTGCTGTTTATACAGCCGCCAATTGGTTTTTGAATCAGCAGGGAGCAAAACACCGCAAGCGATCGGGCTCTTTGCACCCTGCTAAAACAGAATCAAGCGATAGCGGATTGGCGATCGCCGCAGCAGGGGGTATTTTAGCCACGATCTCAGATACGATGATTCCCGAAGCATTCGAGGAAACTCACGATTTTGCTGGCTTAATTACTGTCTGCGGGTTTTTAGCTGCTTTTGTTCTTAGCAAGTTAGGGGAAACATAATTAGTCATTGGCGATCGATCATCAATCATCATTATTTATTAGTCAGTGACAACTGGAAATGAGAAATTGCTGAAAGTTATAATGTTTTTGATATGGGCACAGACGAACTTGATATGTTGCCAAAGTGTATCTAGGAACAAAAAAGCGTATAATCAACATCAAAGACCGGAGCCAGTCAACAGGTGCTGAAAAATATATGTGTCTAGAGCCAGGGTATATCCTTCACGAAAGGTACCAAATTATCAAGAAATTGGGACAGGGAGGGTTTGCGATTACCTACAAGGCTAACGATCTAGCCAAACCCGGAAATCCCGAGTGCGTTGTTAAGGAAATTCCTTTTCCTTCATCGAATGCTCCGCACGTCTTGGAGAAGGCAAGGACGCAATTTGAAAAGGAAGCTAGTGCTTTGCGCTGTCTCGGCAATCACCCGTGCATTCCCCAATTATTCGCTTACTTTGAAGAAAACGACCATTTTTACTTAATTCAAGAATACATTGAAGGACATCAGCTCAAGGAAGAACTCACTCCAGGTACACAGTGGGAAGAGGATCGGGCGATCGCCTTGTTGCTGGAAATTCTGGAAATTTTAAAGTTCGTCCATAAACAAAATATTATTCATCGCGATATTACACCTTCTAACTTAATTCGGCGCACAACAGATAACAAAATTGTTTTAATTGATTTTGGGGCTGTCAAAGAAATCAGCACTTTGACTGCTGACTCTACAGGTAGAATATTCACATCGCAGGCGATCGGCACCAGCGGTTATATGTCTCCGGAACAATCAAATGGGCGTACTGCCCATGCTGGTAATGATATTTACTCCGTAGGGATGATCGTGATTCAAGTTCTCACCGGGAAGCATCCCACAGAGCTCAAAAACTACGATGGTGCTGGTGAAATTATCTGGCATGACTCCACGTCCGATCGCACTCCGCTACCAGTGAGTGATAATCTAAAAAATATTCTCGATCAGATGGTTCGCTTCCACTATCGAATAAATCGATATCAATCTGTGACTGAGGTTTTGCGAGACTTGAACGCGATGCGATCGCCTCTATTACTCGAACCTGCGCCGAATTTGGGAGCGTCTGATTCTGATGAAGTTTCGCCAAACCAGGATTCGCCACCGAGCAAAGAACCCGAGTCAGGCCAAACTCCGCCGCAGGGGCGATCGCGCTTTCGCTGGCTGCTGTTGGGTGTTGCGGTAATTGCCGCAGGGGCGATCGTAATTTCAAACATCAAAAAATCCCCGATAATCCATAAAAATTCCCCGCAATCGACCCTACCTACAGCCTCACCTACACCCTCCCCAGATGGTGTAAGTTCCGGTGAAAAACTCCTAGTAAAAACCGCCGCCATGTGGTCAAAACAAAGGGCAATAAATGAATTTGCAGAAGCAAATTATCCTGAAGCTTTAAAATTGTTCAAACAGTCCTGGCGGGAAGATCGCAGAGATCCAGAAACTTTAATTTACACCAACAATGCTCTGCTGGAGGCGATAGGTGCAGAGTATTATACCATCGCAATTGTTGTTCCCATTCGCAGAAATCAGGACGGGACAGGAACTATAGTCAATGCAAGTTTAGCCGAAGAACTGCTGCGCGGTATTGGTCAAGCTCAAACCGAAGTTAATTTAGGTCTCCTCTCTGCAAATAACAGCGAACGAGATTTTCCCGGTCAAGGCTTTCTCGAAGCAAAATCGATTAAAGGAAAAGGTCTAAAAGTAATCATTGCTGATGACGCCAATATCAAATCCTACGCAGTTCAAAGGGCAAATTATCTAGTCACTCAACCAAATATTCTAGCAGTCATCGGACACTACACCAGTGACATGACGGTAGAAACAGTAGATATTTACAATCAAAATAAACTGGCCCTCATTTCTCCGGGAAGCACAACAGAAGAACTAACGCGCAAACCTCGGAAATTTTTCTTTCGGACAGCCCCAACAACTAGCAAAGAAGCTGAAGGCTTAGTAAATCAACTGATTAAAGTCGGTCAAAAAAGAGTTGCCGTTTTTTACAATCCCAATAGTCCGTTTAGCGCATCTTTGTGGGAAGAATTCAAAAAGCAATTTGAAGCCGAAGGAGGTTCGACTTTTAGATCCAGTAATTACGACTTATCTAAAAATGATTTTAACGCCGAAGCAGCTATCAAAGAAGTTGAGAAAGCCAAAATAACAGCCATAGCTCTCTTTCCCGACGGTCAAGTCACTAATTCTCTCGAACACGCGCTCGATATGATTAAAATCAACGATGGTCTCAATTGGATTGTTGGCCCTTGGACTCTATACGATCCGAGAACTTTAGAAGCAGTAAAACAGGTAAAGTCTGTTGAAAAACTCGCCGTATCCGTGTTTTGGCATCCGTTAATCAGTTTTGATAAAAAGTTTCCAGTTAATGCTGAAAAATTGTGGGGAGGCCCAGTCAATACTCGATCGGCTTTAACCTACGATGCCGCTAAAACGCTGATTAAATCCCTAGAATTACAGCCAGAACCCAGCCGTGAAGGAATGCAAAAAACCTTAGCATCTCCAGACTTTAAAGCTGACGGTGCCACGGGTATAATTGAGTTTGACTTGACAACTGGAAATCGGAAAAACCCTCCTAAAGCTTTAGCGCACGTTGTTGCGTGTGCTAGAGAACAATTTGGTGTTACGTTTGTGCCGATCGAATTTCCGACAGCCGCCGCCGCAGGTTTAAAGTGCGACTAACGCTTTGCCAGAAAGAATTGGTTGAAAGCCCGCCCGCCCGGGAGAAATTAAACTCAGACTATTCATTACTTCAATCCTCAGACTTAAGGGTAGAGGTTTCTCTCAAACTGTCAACTGTCAACTGTCAACTGTCAACTGTTGAAAGTACCTGTGGGTATCAGCCCCCAACATTTAAAGAAAAAATTAGATATAGTTAACAAAGCTAGTTTTTTTTATAATAATGCTTATGACGGTCAATCTCGCTCCCTCAACAAGTTCTAGCCTCAAACCAGAATCCCAGAATATCTCGGCACTCAAACAAGTCTTGCAGACGATTGATGCCGATAGCTGTCCGGGTTAAATTGATGGAACTTGCGATCGCAGGTGGCCTCAAAGGCTTCGCTATCACCGATCACCACAGCACCAAAGGCTACGTTCAAGCTCAAATTTGGCTGGATAACTGGAAATTAAAGCATCCCGACAGGACTACCGCAGCGCCGACTCTTTGGACTGGCGCTGAAATTAACGCTGAATTGCTCAAAAACGACGTACACATTCTCGCTTACGCCTTCGATCCTGAACATCCCAGTCTCACACCTTACTTGCGAGGTAAAGGCACTGAAAGCCACGCTTCTTATTCCGCAGCCAGGGTAATTGAAGCGATTCAGGAAGCAGGAGGTTTAGCGGTTCTAGCACATCCTTGCCGGTATCGATCGATCGCAGATCAACTAATCCCAGAAGCAGCCCGTCTTGGCATTGACGGCGTAGAAATTTACTATGCTTACGGTAATCCTAATCCTTGGAAACCGAGTCCCAAACAAACTGCTTTAGTCAAAGATTTAGCTGAAACCTATGGTTTGCTGGGAACTTGTGGAACTGATTCTCACGGCCTGAGTCTTCTTGTCCGAATCTAGATACTTTGGGAATTGGGAATTGGTAATTGGGAATTGGGAATTGGGAAACAGTGCGTGACAGTCCAAAGTCACAAGCCACAAGTCAAAGTTTTCTCACTCTCACAAATCCTACAACCCAGATTCCGAACTCGAATTGTCATCTGGGTGCTGAATCTGAGTTAAAATACAACTATCCAGATATTAAACACAGAGAGTTAGTAAAGCCGTGCCTGCTAAAGATATCTTTCACGAAGTCGTTAAAACCGCTCTCCAGAAAGATGGATGGCAGATCACTCACGATCCATACATTTTACAAGCAGGAACTCTAGAACTTTACATCGACTTGGGTGCCGAAAAGGTGGTTGCGGCCCAAAAAGACGGACAGAAAATTGCCGTTGAAATCAAAAGCTTTATTGGCCCATCTAAAATTTCCCAATTTTACACAGCTTTAGGACAATTTATTAGTTATAGAGCAGCTTTAGAAAAACAGGAAGTTGACCGAATTTTATACCTAGCAGTACCTAGCAATGTCTACGATAGTTTTTTCACAACAGGGTTTATTCGGTCTGTGGTTCAACAAAATCAAATCCATTTGATTGTTTATAATACAGAACAGGAGGCGATTGCACAATGGGAAATGTAGACCTTTATCGGCAACACATCCAAAATCTGCTCTCCCAACACGCCAGTCTGGTTTGGGATGAGCGCATTCAGGCTCAAACTATCTTTGATACCACTCGCGATCATTATCAATTAATCTATGTGGGCTGGCGCAATCAGCAGCGAATTTATGGCCCTGTTTTGCACTTGGATATTATAGATAATAAAATCTGGATTCAGCAGGATGGTACTGAGGTGGGTATTGCTAACGAACTTGTTGAATTAGGAGTTCCCAAACAAGATATTATACTGGCTTTTGACCCGCCTAACTGGCGACATTTAACTGAATTTGCAGTAGGATAAATTGGGAATTGGGCATTGGGCATGGGGCATTGGGCATGGGGCATTGGGCATTGGGAATTAGTAGACTTCTTGCAAAAGTCCTTTTAATCAAATTTTCGGACGGGTTCTCCGGCCCATCCCACAAGAGAAAAAACTTTTTGTGGGACGGGCATCTTGCCCGTCCCAGCTATTTTTTCAAGAGGTCTAGTCATTCGTTATTACCAAACAACAAATGACTAATGAATAATGACAACTGTCAACTGTCAACTGTCAACTGTCAACTGTCAACTGACTAACGTTCCGGGAACAACTGACAAGCCCTGATAGTTGGCTGATTTGCCCAATCCAAGCGAGAAGTGCCAAATCGATCCATCCAACCTTCTAAATAAGCCCGATTAGCCTTTTTTTCCTCAGGATCGGAGGTGTTCATCGGATGAGGTGCTAAACCGAAAATAGTCGCTGTTGTCACGCAAAACATCGACTTCTGAAAACTTTGGCAAATTTGTACGCGCAAATCGTCTTCACCGCGACAGCTAGTTCGATAAATTTCGTGCAAATAATCGGGCAGATAATGCCGCATATCTTGCATCAATTGAGTTGGTGGAATTCCTGCACCTCCGATGGGTAAAGGATCTGCAAACAAAGCCCCGTAGCTAAATTCTTTTTGTTCTTCTGGGATTTGATGTGCTTGGGCGTTGTAGGAAACTGTGCCAAAAAAAGCTGTTCCTCTAAAGAAAACTGCTTCTACATAAGGTACTGCTACATCTGCTAAAAATGTCAAGTTGGCCGATGCGGGCAGGATATCGTAGACTTCGCCGCGAATCTTGACGCTGTAGGTGATTGGTAGGGCTGCGGCGCTTACTAAACCGGCTAAGACGAAATCTACTATCTCTGCGATCGACTTAATTGTACCGGCTTCGTAGCGATCGGACAAATCGATAAATAAATCGCTCATTACCCGCCAAAACTGCCCCAAACCCGTGTAATAAGCCAACATCCGCACTTGTTCGGGTAAAAACTCTGGGAATGCTTTGTGGAGTCCCTGCATCAAAAAGTTGCCTTTTAACTTAGCTGCGATCGCCTTTTCGGCCAAATTGCTAAATTCTGGAGAATCAACATAACTGTCCAAACCGCCGCCGCCGTGCCAAAGCATGGTTCTCATGCAATACTCAGCATACTCAAAATTAATGCGATCGTGCCACAAATAGCGCATTAATTTCGGCGCTGTCACTTCTCCGTTGAAATATTTGAAAAACGGGAAAAGCACTAAAAATTGTTCTTCAGCGATGTAGTTTAAATTGCGAGAATACGCATCAAGAACTATGGCGTAACTTTTGAGAACTCCAACCACTTCTACTACATTTTCGGTAGATTCTGGAAGTAAAGCTTTGCCTGATTCCAAGATGTCAATGTAGGCGGATAGGGGATGGGAAGATGGTTTTAATACGGTACTTGTCATTTGATTTCCTCAACCTTAATTGAATAACTATGTTTTAGCTTTGGTTCGTAGTTGCGCTTGAGGGTTCATGAGAGCGAGTCAACGCACAACTACATTGAATAACTATGTTTTAGGTTTGTAGTTGCTCTCTTCGCCGGCCGGCGCTCAAGCGCAACTACA
Source organism: Microcoleus sp. PH2017_24_DOB_U_A (assembly GCF_020738205.1). NCBI lineage: Bacteria > Bacillati > Cyanobacteriota > Cyanophyceae > Oscillatoriales > Microcoleaceae > Microcoleus > Microcoleus sp. PH2017_24_DOB_U_A. The sequence goes on along the minus strand of NZ_JAEQCT010000021.1, from coordinate 111,260 downwards.
TACCTATGAAAGATTTCACTCCAAGTTTTGAGCAACTTGTTTAACTTGTGCGGGTACAGTCGATACTAAGCCGATCGCAGTTTTCTCACTCAAAGCCACTAAAACTCCCGGCTGCAATCCCATGATGGTGATGATTACGGCTAAAACTAGCGAAGGAATGCGATCGCCCCAGCGGACTTGCGGTAAATTCACCACCAAATCGGAAAGGCGGCCGAAAAAGGCGCGGTTGACCATAATTAAGAAGTAAACTGAAGTCAAACCAGTCCCGATCATGCAGAGCAAAGTTTGGATCGGAAACACTGGTAAACTGCCCCTAAATATCAAAAATTCAGCAATAAATCCCGACAACCCGGGAATGCCGGCACTCGCCATTACACCGACAATCATTAAACTGCCAATTACCGGCAAACCGCGATCGGGATTGAACAAACCTTTGAGCACATCTATGTTGCGACTGCCGGATTTTTTGTAAACAATCCCGACACTCAAAAATAGCAACCCGGAGATTAAACCGTGGCTAACCATTTGCAACACAGTTCCTATCATACTAATCTCAGTAGCTGCGGCGCTAGCTAGCAAAATGTAGCCCATGTGCGCGATCGAACTGTAAGCTACAATTTTTTTCATGTCTTTTTGGGCGATCGCGCAACTAGCCCCGTAAAGCACACTCACCACCGCCCAACTCGCCAACCAAGGCGCAGCCACCGCCCACGCATCCGGGAACAAACCCAAACCAAAGCGCAGCATCCCGTAGGTTCCCAGCTTCAACAGCACCCCCGCCAGCAGCACCGAAACCGGAGTCGAAGCTTCTACGTGAGCATCCGGCAGCCAAGTATGAAAAGGCACCAAAGGAATCTTAATCCCAAAAGCGAGCAATATCCCTGCCAGCAACACAATTTGTCTGACCAAAGGCAACGGCGAGCCTCCTTCCAAATGCGATGCACCGGCTGCACCAACCATATCAAAACTAGAAGCACCGCTGAGCCAAGCTACACCCAAGAAAGCAGCCAGCAATACTATTCCCGAAAATGCCGTATAGATTAAAAACTTAGTAGCGGCATAGCCTCGGCGCTCGCCTCCCCAAATTGCAATTAACAGGTAAAGCGGAATTAGTTCTACCTCGAAAAACAGGAAAAATAGCAACAAGTTTTGAGATAAAAAAGCTCCGGTGACGCCGCCACTAATTAACAGCATCAAAGAATAATAAAGTCGAGGTCTGCGGATCGCCTCATCCGTAGCGTAAATCGCTACACCTGTCAGTAGGGTATTTAAAATTACTAAGGGCAGAGACAAACCATCAACGCCGAGATTGTAATTAAATCCCAAATCATCGATCCAAGGAATAAATTCCGAAAACTGTAATTGACTGCTGTTGGCATCAAACTGAGCTGCCACAAACACCGATAGAATAAAAGTTACACCCGCAATGGCGATCGCGGCATTCCGAACTATTTTAGAGGCGATCGCACCGGGCCAAAACCCAATCAGGGCGGCCGCCAACATTGGTATCCAGATTAAAGCACTGAGCATCAATTAAAACTTTCCTTTATTACACAATATTTAGAACTATATTTAAGATTAACCCAAAGCCACTGCATAAAATAGCGATCGGTTAATTTTCTTATTACAATAGATGCAAATTTCTCGAAAATCCTCCTATGACTTCTAGTCTTACAGATCGAGAAGATTTGCAAGTTAAATGGGAGCATCTCATTTTTGCAAAAAATATCTTTTCTGGGAGTGCTGTCCCCCCCGAGCAAGGTGTACAATACTCGCTCGGGGGCGACAGCACTACGACATAATTTCACTGCCCGAACTTTTACCCGGTTGGGAAGTTCCGGTTATAGAATTGTGGCCGATCGACTTTGAATAAAACTAGGGACAAAGCAGACAAACCAAAAACAATTTATCTGCGTTTATCCCCGTTCATCCACCAAAATCTGCGGTTTAGAATTGCCAAATAATCAGCGCCAGTAACGCCGCAACTCCCCCCGCAATAGTCAACACATAAAACTGCGATTGACCGGTGCCGCTGTATTTCAAACCTTCACCGCTGAAAATTGTGGCAAAACCGAACAAATTCACCGCCCCATCTACTACATACTTGTCAGTCCAAGCGCTGACTTTCGCAATAGAAGCTACGGCCCAAACCACAGTCAAGCGGTAAACTCGATCGATATAAAAGTCGTAAGCAAACAAATCCTGCACCGCTGGAATCGGCAGTCGTACCGGTCGAGGTAAAACGTTGTACCAATAAATCGCCACGCCAGCCCCAACCCCAATCAAGCCAGATAACACCAACAGTGGAGTATCCAGAGTCTTCAACAGCAAATTTAAACTATCAAAATCCCCAGTTTCCGCCCAAGGCCCAGTCCAACTAATTAAAAGTTGCCACTGCTGCAACATCCAAGGCACTAACAGCCCAATCACCGTCAAAATTACCATCGGCAAAGCCATCGGCCAACCGACTTCGGGTGCTCTGCGAGTTTTGGGTTGCGGTTTTCCGACAAATACTAAGGCGAATACGCGAGTTAAATTGAGCGCAGTTAAACCGTTAACTAACAGCAGCACAACTACCAACCACAATGGCACTGTCCAAAAACCGTTCAGCCACCGTCGCATTACCCAAAAGTTGCCCATCGGCAATAGGGCTACCATCCCCGCAGCGCCAACTAAATAAGCCATTGTCGTGGCGGGCATCTTTGACCACAACCCACCCATTTCTGTTAAATCTTGAGTGTTGGTTGTGACAATTACTGACCCTATGCTCATGAATAATAGTGCTTTGGCGATCGAGTGCGCGAACAGCAGCAGCAATGCAATGTCAACGTGATTCTGCCCGACCGCGATAAACACTAAACCCATAGAAGCGCTGGTAGAATGCGATAGTGTTCTTTTGATATCGATTTGGGCGATCGCCACTAAGGAAGCCCCAACAGCCGTCACCGCACCCAAAACCACCAGCACCAAACCAGTTATCGGGGACAGCGCTAAAACAGGCTGAAGTTTAATCAAAACATAAGCCCCACCACCCACAACTACCGTATTCCGCATAATCGAAGCCGGGTTCGGCCCTTCCATCGCCTCGTCGAGCCACAGGTGAAACGGAAATTGAGCGCACTTGGCTGTAGGTGCGGCAATTAAAGCCAAGCCTAAAAGAGTCGCAACTAAAGGAGATAAAGTTGCAGTTTCCGCCCATTCTTCTAAATCAGAAAAATTCAAACTTCCGGCTAAAGTTGAAAGCGTCACTACTCCCATCAGCAGCGGTACATCTCCTACACGCTTGGTTAAAAACGCATCTCTAGCCGCCGTCACTACCAGCGGTTGAGCGTACCAAAACCCGACTAGCAAATAAGTTGAGAGTGTCAGCACTTCCAGCAAACCGTAGGTTAGCAGCAGCGAATCGCTAATCGCAATCCCGCTAATTGCCGCTTCAAAAAAACCTAGCAGCCCAAAAAATCGAGCTAGCGCCCAGTCTTTTTCCATGTAGCCGAGAGCGTAAATTTGTGCTAGCAAACTCAAAACTGTCACTAGCTCCATTGCTCCGACGCTGGTCGTGGAGATTTCTATGGCAAAAGACAAATCTAAATCTGCTGCTTGCACCCAGTGGAGGAGCAAATGTTGGGGCGCTCGATCCCAAGTTGCTGTAAAAATCACTGACCCGTGGATGAAAGCCAACACACTCATCAGTAAATTGAAGTAAGCCGCAGGTCTTGGCCCTGTTGTGCGAACGGTTCCCGTAGACCACGGCAAAGTTAGAATCGCGCCTATTAAGCCATATAAAGGTATCCACCAACAGGTTTGGAGGAGAAATTCTGTCATTTAATTTATTCCTTAAACTTCAAATTACCGGCTACCTTTATACAAAGGCAGTTCCGGGCGATCGCGCCACAACGTAAAACTTTGACTAAACCCGATCGTATAGCTTTAGCAAAATAATTTGCACCCAAAATTAACTATACATTAAAACATCAAAACTGAGAATTATGTCAAGACAAAATTATAGTTTTCTCAGCATCGGCACTCACAGAAAAAAAATGCCCGCAGATGAGTCAAGACAGCTTTTTTTGCCAGTTTATCCGCGATCCCCCTTTGGAAATCCCCAAATTTCCTAAAACCGATCGCCCCAGCTTTTACCCACCGAACTCTAGTTTACAGGTATTTATGCTCACTTGACTGCCTGCTCGCCGCCCGCATCTACTCCTCTATATATTAAGATTATTAAATAAATATTAAAATATTTGAAGTAACATAAAAAAATTTAATTTTTGTTATTAAACATTATGATGTTAGTTTATATTGTCAAGGTGGACAGCTTCCCCTATTCTATAAGGATAGGAAGCTTTACACTGCATTCCTAAATAATGTGGGCCTCCCCGTCCAAATTTTTAGATTTCTCAAAGATTTGTTACGGTAATTCCGCTAATCCTCAACTTGGAGATTCAAAAATGTCAATTGCCGTGGGAATGATTGAGACAAAAGGTTTTCCCGCTGTTGTGGAAGCTGCCGACGCTATGGTTAAAGCTGCTCGCGTTACCCTCGTGGGCTATGAAAAAATCGGCAGCGCTCGCGTCACCGTAATTGTGCGCGGCAACGTGTCGGAAGTCCAAGCCTCAGTTGCAGCAGGAGTGGAATCCGTCAAGCGGGTGAACGGCGGAGAAGTCGTCTCTACCCACATCATCGCTCGCCCCCACGAAAACCTAGAATACGTTCTACCAATTCGTTATACAGAAGCAGTAGAGCAGTTCCGAGGCTACTAAGTTCTTAGCGCGCTAAAAATTCGTTTGACGAAACGTTTGACGAAAAGCAGCGCGATCGTCAAAAATTTACAGTTTAGTTCCCAAAATATTCAATCAGGAGTAAAACCAATGGCAATTGCAGTTGGCATGATCGAAACCTTAGGCTTCCCCGCAGTTGTAGAAGCCGCTGACGCGATGGTCAAAGCAGCCCGCGTCACCTTGGTAGGATACGAAAAAATCGGTAGCGCTCGCGTTACTGTCATTGTAAGAGGAGATGTCTCGGAAGTGCAAGCTTCCGTAGCCGCCGGAGTAGAGTCAGTGAAGCGCGTTAACGGCGGACAAGTGATGTCCACCCACATTATCGCCCGCCCTCACGAAAACTTGGAATACGTGCTACCCATTCGCTACACCGAAGCTGTAGAACAGTTCCGCGAAGGCGTGAGCGGCATTCGTCCTCTCAACAGATCTTAATACAAGCCCGAGGCTGTTAGGGGCGTTTGGTAATTAAAAATTAAAAATTAAAAATTAAAAATCGCGATGTTTTTGATTTAATATTTTTAATTTTTAATTGAGGTAGTCATGGGATATTGGTTATTAGTCAGTCGATTTTAGATTTTAGATTTTAGATTTTAGATTTTAAAATTGACTCCACAGATTAATCTGGGAGATTTAAGTTTAAATCTAAGATTTTGGAATCGACAGTCAAAATCGTCTAGAGCTTGTATCCGTTTGTTTTACGGGTCATGAGTTATGAGTTATGAGTCATTAGTCATTAGTTAGTAGAAGAAACTACTATTTTATGCAGAAATTAGACTAAAAAAAACTCATAAAAAAAAGACAAGTGACGGTGTAAAAATGACAATTACCAATTACCTATTACCTATTACCTAAAATGCAAATGGCCAAAGTTCTCGGCACAGTTGTCAGTACCCAAAAAGAGCCGACGCTGAGAGGATCGAAATTTCTACTGCTGCAATTCATCGATGAAGAAGGTTCGCCAGTTCCCGGCTATGAAGTAGCCGCTGACTGTGTGGGCGCTGGTATAGATGAATGGGTTTTAGTCACCCGCGGCAGCGGGGCCCGGATCGCGCCAGGGAGCGAAAACCGTCCGATCGATGCTCTGGTAGTAGGCATTATAGATACTGTCAATGTAGAAAATCGCCTCATTTACAGTAAAAAAGACGACCCGTACCGCTAGTTGACAGTTGACAGTTGACAGTTGACAGTTGACAGTTGGCAGTTGGCAGTTGGCAGTTGGCAGTTGGCAGTTGACAGTTGACAGTTGACAGTTGGCAGTTGACAGTTGACAGTTGGCAGTTGACAGTTGACAGTTGACAGTTGACAGTGAACAACTAACAACTAACAACTAAAAAAAATTTTCAGTTTTAGGAGAACTTAATTTATGGCAGTCCGCAACGTTGCGGCTCCCCCGACGCCTTGGTCGAAAAACTTGGCTGAGCCCAAAATTCATGACACCGCCTACGTACATTCCTTTTCTAACATTATTGGGGATGTGCATATCGGTTCTAATGTGATGATTGCCCCCGGGACATCTATCCGCGCCGATGAAGGCACTCCTTTTTATATCGGAGGAGGAAGCAACATTCAAGACGGAGTAGTGATTCACGGTTTAGAACAAGGCCGAGTCACAGGAGACGACGACAAATCCTATTCTGTGTGGGTGGGGAAAAATACTTCCCTCACCCACATGAGTTTAATTCACGGCCCGGCATACGTGGGCGACGAGTGCTTTATCGGCTTTCGCTCTACGGTGTTCAATGCCAGAGTGGGCAACGGCTGCATTGTCATGATGCACGTATTAATTCAAGATGTGGAGATTCCTCCCGGTAAGTACATACCTTCGGGAGCCATCATCACTAATCAGCAGCAAGCCGATCGCCTGCCTGACGTTCAAGATTCAGATGTTAAATTTGCGACCCACGTCATCGGCATCAATGACGCTCTGAGAACGGGTTATCGCTGCGCTGACAACATCGCTTGTCTAGCACCAATTCGCAACGAGCAAGCTAAAAACTCAAATATCACTCAAATGAATTATTCTACCTATGCCGGCACCCAATTGAGTTCCTCTCTAGCCGATAGCATCCGCAATTTGCTAGCCCAAGGATACAGCGTGGGAGCGGAATATGCCGACGCCCGTCGGTTCCGTACCGGTTCTTGGCGCACTTGCGGCCCAATTTCCTCAACTCGCGACTCTGAAGTAATCGCAGCTTTGTCGGCTTGTATGGCCGATCACCAAGGAGAATACGTCCGCTTGATCGGGATTGACACCAAAGCCAAGCGTCGCGTACTCGAAGAAATCGTCCAAAGACCGGGAGAAAACGGCTCTAACGGTAACGGCGCCACAACTCACAAATCTAACGGTAAAGTTGCACAAACTGCCTATCAAAATGGCGGTTCCGCATCCAGCAAATTGAGCGCGGAAACAGTGGCTCAAGTTCGCGGCTTGCTAGCTCAAGGCTTCAAGGTTGGCACAGAACACGCCGACGCGCGCCGCTTCCGCACCAGTTCTTGGCAAAGCGGGGCTTCGCTGCAAGTCAGAAACGAATCTGAGGCGATCGCCGCTTTAGAATCTGTGATGAACCAATATCCGGGCGAATACGTGCGCTTGATCGGGATTGACCCGAAAGCTAAGCGCCGCGTAGTTGAAGAACTGATTCAGCGTCCCGATGGCCCTGTGGCTCAATCGGCTAAACCGGGTGCAACATCAGCATTCAAAGCCACGACGACTGGTTCGGCTGGAAGTGGAAAGTTGACCGGCAAGACGATCGACCAAATCCGCAACCTGCTTTCCCAAGGCTACAAAATTGGCACGGAACACGCCGACGCGCGCCGTTTCCGCACAGGTTCTTGGAGCAGTTGCGCGCCGATCGCCACCAACCGCGAATCCGAAGTAATTTCGGCTCTCGAAAGCTGTATGACAGAACACAGTGGCGATTACGTCCGCTTGCTCGGTATCGACTCCAAGGCCAAGCGCCGGGTACTCGAAGAAATTATCCAACGACCATAATTTGTCAGGTAATTAGCTGCTTTCTCCCGTTAAGAGTTGACAGTTGACAGTTGACAGTTGACAGTTGACAGTTGACAGTTGACAGTTGACAGTTGACAGTTGACAGTTGACAGTTGACAGTTGACAGTTGACAAAAGAAGAAATGGGATTGGAGTAATGAATCGTCTGATTTTAATTTCTCCTTAAAAGGCTTCCGGCTTTCAACCAATTATTTCGGGTAATTTGTAAGTCCAAATCGAGCTTTTCATTATTAGTAAATAATCGTTTATTAGATTGATAGAGTTAAAGAAATCATTCTAAAAAGCGATAAATTAAAGTCGTTTTATCTAAAATCATAGCTCATTTCAAGGTGAAGTTGAATGTATTTATCGCCACTGCAATTAAGTAGCAACTCTCAGATTTTCCTGAGTGGCGATGTAGTTGTGAATGAAGGTGTGGCGATCGCCCCAGGAGTCATCCTCCAAGCAGATCCGGGTAGCCGGATCTCGATCGCCGCCGGTGCCTGTATCGGTATGGGAGTGATTCTTCACGCCCGCGAAGGTACTCTCGAAATCGAGGCGGGCGCAATGCTGGGTGCAGGAGTGTTGGTGGTAGGTGCGGGGAAGATTGGCGCAAATGCCTGTATTGGCGCGGGAACAACGCTGATTAATCCTGCGATCGACCAAATGCAAATTTTGCCCGCAGGTTCTCTGATCGGAGATACCAGCCGCCGAGTCGCAGCAGAACCAACCGCAGAAACCGCAGAAACCGCAGAAGCCCAAACCGCTGCACCGGAAACCCCCACAGGCACTACGCCACCAGTTGAACCAACCGTCGATCGCCCGATCGACGACCCGCCCGAACCCGCCCAAACACAGCCTCAAACACCGCCAGAGACAGCCCCAGATCCATCACCAGAAACCGCCGCCAATCCGCCTCCCCAACCAGGAGAAGTCCCAACTATTCTGTACGGTCAAGCTCACATCAATCAGTTGCTGGGGACGCTGTTTCCGCACCGACAAGCTTTTAATCGATCGCAGGACAACGGTCAAACTCTCTCGGGCGGTACCGGATAGAGGTCATTGGATTTGAGATTTTCCATTTTTCGATTTGAGATTTATTCCACAGATGAATCTGAGACGTTAAAATATTGTCTAAATTTTCGATCTCGACCCTCATGAGTGTCTGGTGCTGGTATCCATTTTGGGGCATGGTAATTTCTACAAAAGGCAGTTATGCTTAAGGAAGAATCAAAAAAATATAAATAGGTAATCTCATATTATTTGTAGCTCAGCAATTTTTAAGGTCTTGCAGCATAAATATGTATCTTGCAGCTCGTGCAGTTTGTCTTCTCATCTGAGACACTAAAACTATCAACAAATTTTTATTTTTGGAAGTTTCTAAGGGTAATCGAAGATGGACGGACAAATAGATCGTAACAGCAGTGACTCCGGGCGATCGCAGCGCCAGGAATATTTCAAAGACACCGCTTTGGGCTTGGTATCTACCAAGAGTTTTCCGGCAATTGTCGGGACTGCTGACATGATGCTGAAGTCCGCAGGGGTCATTTTAGTAGGATACGAGAAAATAGGTTCCGGTCACTGTACGGCGATCGTCCGCGGGCGCATTTCCGACGTGCGTTTGGCTGTGGAAGCAGGAGCTCAGACAGCCGAACAATTCGGACAGTTTGTTTCTAAGCTGGTGATTGCTAGGCCTTTGGCTAATTTGGAAGTGGTTTTGCCGATCGGCTTTCGCCTAACTCAACTGTCGGAAAGCGGTAGTTATTCTCGACTGAGCAATCAGGCGATCGGTTTGCTCGAAACGCGGGGATTTCCCGCAATGGTCGGCGCTTGCGATGCTATGCTCAAATCCGCCGACGTACACTTAGCCGCCTACGAGAAAATTGGCGCCGGTTTGTGCACGGCAATTATTCGCGGTGCAGTCGCAGATGTCGCAGTCGCCGTAGAAGCCGGGATGTACGAAGCTGAGCGCATTGGCGAGTTGAACGCCGTGATGGTAATTCCCAGGCCTTTGGAAGATTTGGAACAAACTTTGCCGCTGGCGAGTTGCTGGATAGAACAGCGCACACCTGTGAGGGTGCCTATCTCTGTTCAGGAAAAGGAAAAAGAATTGGTCGAACTTCCCGATTTGGAGAAATTGAGAGTTTATGTGGAAGAGGAAATCAATCGCTAATTGGTAATGGGTAATCGGGAATTGGTAATTACCCAACAAAAGTTTGTAGAGACTAGGTGCGGAAAATACTGAGACCAATTTGAGAATCGAGATATAAATCTTACCAGAACAGAGTACGTGTAGTGATTTGTAGCCTCGCAGCCTCGTAAGCTGAATTTGGTGATTAGCCGATCGCCTCGGCATCTAGAGACAGATAACGCCAACGAAAACTCGATTTTTGCTCAAAAGTCGATCGGGTAAAAAATCGAACTCACGAAGTAAATGCAGCCGAGCTACAGGCTCTTTTAACAGGATTTAACTGCTGTTAAGATAAACCTAAAATCCTGTTTCGGGTAGATTTCCTGGAATCAGTTAAGAGTTAATCGGGGTGCTGTGTGGATGCTCTTTCAACAGATTAACCTCTGTCGAACTCAACACTGAGTGCAAAGGAATCAATCCAGAATCCAGCAAGGAATGAAAGTTGACCTATGAACATCAAAGAATCGAACCTCAACCATTTTTATAAGCGCGGGTTGCACAGCGCCAAGCAAGGCAACTACGAAGCGGCACTTGAGGACTTCGATCAGATACTGCAAGTCAATCCCGCCGATGCCAAAGCTTACAACAATCGCGGCTTGGTTTACTATTATATGAAAGACTACCAAAAGGCGATCGCAGACCTCAGCCAAGCACTAGATATCAATCCTAATTTGTTCGAGGCATACTTGAATCGAGGCAATGCTTGGCGCCATCTCGGAGAAAACGAAAAAGCCATTGACGATCTCAACTGTGCTTTAGTAAATAAGCCTGACAGCCACGCTATCTACAACAACAGGGGACTCGTACTTGCTAATTTAGGACATTACGAAGAAGCAATAGAAGACTACGATCGAGCTCTCTCGATCAATTCGCAAAATTATAAAACCTATTACAACCGAGGCCGCGCTTACTACCTTTTGGGAGAAAAACAAGCAGCAACGGAGAACTTTAACGAAACGCTACGGTTGAATCCAAGATATATCAAAGCTTACATAAATCGCGGACTCTGTTATCACCAATTAGGAGACAACACCCAGGCGATCGCCGATTATAACACAGCACTCGGCATCGACCACAACAATGTTTATGCCTATTATAACAGAGGATGCGTTCGCTATAAATTAAAACAAATGGAGCTGGCGATTGAAGACTTTAACAAAGCAGTGGAACTCGAACCCAACTACGTTAAAGCTTATCTCAACCGGGGTTTAGCGCTGTACAAATTGGGAGATATTGCAACAGCAAATAGGGATTTTTACCACGTAATGTGTATTAATGCTGAAGCTTATTTGTACTATCAAGCCCAGCGCTGCACGCCTGATATTAATTCCTATTTCAAAGAAGCCCCACAGATGGAACTTAATAATGCTGTAGAATACTACAACACCACATTAAATACGATCTCAAGTTCTTTAAGTTCGGCAGCATTAAATGCGATTTGGAATCAAGAAGATTTGGAGAACAGAGACTCGATTATCTGTGAAGGTGAATTTCTTAATGAGTAAATTAGTCAGTTGACAGTTGACAGTTGACAGTTGACAGTTGACAGTTGACAGTAGTCATAGTGCTGTCCCCGCGATCGAATAGCAGTCATTAGTCATTAGTCATTAGTCATAGTGCTGTCCCCGCGATCGAATAGCAGTCATTAGTCATTAGTTATTAAATAGGTTGTCGAAAAAATAAAAAATTCTCAGAAACCTGGTTTCTTCATAGATTTCTCATTACTAAACACAAAATTTTGTAGAAACCGGGTTTCTCGCCTTTTGCTACAGCCCCGAGAGGTTTTTAACGCGGATTGGCTATTTGTTAAAAATTAAAGTCCTGACTGCAAAAAACAGTCAGGACTTTAATTTTTTATCTCTGAGTTTTAAGAACTTGCATTCCTGACTGCAAAGCCTTAAATACTAGCCATCACTTCGCGCGCGGCTGCTAAAGTTCGATCGACATCTTCGTCAGTATGGGCCAAAGAAGTAAATCCAGCTTCAAACTGCGAAGGAGCGAGATAAATTCCGTGCTCCAACATTCCCCGGTGAAAGCGGCCGAACTTTGCTACATCAGACTTTTTCGCATCATCGTAATTGTGAACCGGGCCCGCCGCAAAAAACAAGCCAAACATCCCGCTAATTTGTCCGCCGCAAACAGCGTGTCCCGCTTCCTTACCAATTTTCAGCAATCCCTCGGACAGTTTTTTCGTAATCCTGTCCAACTGTTCGTAAGTGCCGGGTTTTTGCAGCAATTCCAAAGTTTTAATCCCAGCAGTCATCGCCAAAGGATTTCCCGAAAGCGTACCAGCTTGATACATCGGGCCTGCGGGAGCCACCATCCCCATAATATCGCGCCTTCCGCCGTAAGCTCCCACGGGCAAACCGCCGCCGATAACCTTACCCAAGGTTGTCAAATCTGGGGTGACACCGAATTTTTCCTGAGCTCCGCCGTAGGCGATGCGGAAACCAGTCATTACTTCGTCAAACACCAACAAAGCACCGTTATCTTTGGTAATTTCCCGCAAACCTTCGAGAAAACCTGCATCCGGTACAATAAAACCGGCATTTCCTACAACAGGTTCTAGCATCACGCCTGCGATTTCGCCAGGATGTTCGGCAAATAAAGCTTTGACTGCTTCCAAATCATTGTACGGAGCGTTGAGAGTGTGCGCGGTGACAGATTTCGGCACGCCGGGAGAGTCTGGAAGGCCGAGAGTTGCCACGCCGGAACCTGCTTTTACCAGGAACATATCGGCGTGTCCGTGATAGCAGCCTTCAAATTTAATCAGTTTGTCGCGCCCGGTGAAGGCTCGCATCAGCCGCAAAACGGCCATACAAGCTTCGGTACCGGAATTGACAAATCGTACCATTTCAATGCTGGGAACGGCATCGATGACCATTTCGGCGAGGACGTTTTCCAAGAGGGAGGGTGCGCCGAAACTCGTACCTTTTTCTAAGGATTCGTGGAGGGCTTTGATGACTTCGGGGTGGGCGTGGCCGCAGATGGCGGGGCCCCAAGTACCTACGTAGTCAATGTATTGGTTGCTGTCAACATCCCAAATGTAGGCTCCGTTTACCCTGTCAAAGACGATGGGCTGTCCGCCTACGGATTTGAAGGCGCGGACGGGGGAACTAACGCCACCGGGCATCAATTTCTGGGCGGCGGCGAATATTTCTTCTGATTTGGTGGTTTTCAAGGTTGTAGAAACCAATGTTTTCTCCTTAGTGAAGGTCTGTTGTTGGTAGGATACTTAATATAGCGACTTCTGGTTAAAGGCTAAGCCGATTCAAGGAAACTATAGTAGTAGATTTTAGGATACAAACCAATCAGTAGCAATACTAGCTCGGGTTTTTTAGGATTTGTCGCACTAGCACTCCTAGGTCTCAATTGTAATAATTTGTAAAATAGTTCTTGACAATTGGCCAATCACTTGCCTAATCTCCTCTCTTCTCTCTGTGTCCTCTGCGCTCTCTGCGGTTAATAAAAAAAATATCCGACACGAAAGCGTTAATTTATATGAAAAGCTGCAATAAAATTATGTCTGGTACTGATTTATCTAGTTTGAGCCGATCGATCCCAATTGAAAAGATCCGTTATGACGATCGCGGTTTAGTGCCTGCGATCGTCCAAGATTACTTAGACGGCACAGTGTTGATGATGGCGTGGATGAATCGGGAGTCGCTCGAAAAAACCATGGAAACCGGTCAAACTTGGTTCTGGAGCCGTTCTCGCGCCGAATTTTGGAACAAAGGGGCGACTTCGGGACACGTTCAAAATGTCAAAGGGCTGCGTTACGACTGCGATAGCGATGCTTTGCTGGTGACTGTCGAACAAGTGGGAGATATTGCTTGTCACACGGGTGAAAGAAGTTGTTTTCACCAAGTTGACGGGGAAATTGTGGCGCCGCCGGGGGATATGTTATCTCAATTGTTTGACGTAATTTGCGATCGACGGGACAATCCTAACGAAACTTCTTATACTTGCAAGTTGTTCGAGGGCGGGGATAACAAGATTCTCAAGAAGATTGGCGAAGAGTCGGCGGAAGTTGTGATGGCTTGCAAAGATGATGATAAAGACGGAATCGCCGGGGAAGTTGCGGACTTATTTTATCACGCTTTGGTTGCTTTGGCTCACCATCAGGTTGATTTGAGGGCGGTTTATCGCAAATTGGGCGATCGGCGAAAATAAGTTAATCGGAATGATTAAACCGCGAAGACACAAAGAGCGCGAAGGAAGAACCGGATCATCTTCTTTCTCTTCCTTCGCGTCCTTAGCGCCTTCGCGGTTCGTTTAATCTTACTCCATTGCCAACGGATTTGACATCAATCGCCATTTATTCTATTTGATATGATTAGATTCTACTTTTTAACATTCGATCGACCTTTTGCAAAATTGCGATCGCCAGTATCACACTAATAGCCAAGCCCAACCAGAAATTATCCGCCGCCCATTTACCTCGATCCAAAGCGAAACCGCCCAGCGGTGGGCCGATTAAATAGCCGATCGCCCAACACTGAGAATTAACCGCTAAATACACGCCGCGTAAAGACTCCGGTGCTAAATCCACCACCAAAGCCGAAGCAAAAGGCGTATAAGCAACCGTTGCCACCGACAAAAAAGTCAAGCCAACAACTGCTAAAAATAGATTGCCAGTTGCAGCCATTCCCGTCAAGCCGATCGCAATAAACCCCATTCCCCACAGCAGCGCCGAAATCATCAAAGCTTGGGGATGAGAAAACCGCCTCAAAGCCTTAACAATCGGCATCTGCAAAGCCACAGTTAAAAATGTGCTAAAAGCAAACAAAACCGTAATTGTACCCGTAGAAAAGCCTCTTCCCGATGTCCCCGCCTGCACAAACTTGCTAAAATACAACGGCATCGTGGTTTGAATTTGGGAAATGTAGAGAGTAAACAGAGTATTGACTAAAGCATAGACTAGCAAAGTGCGATCGCCCAACGCCACCATCCAGCCATTTTTGAGACTTTTTTTGCCTGTATCCGTTGAATTAGCTGGTTTGTAGGTTTCTGCGATCGCACTTGCAACCACCGCAAACAGCACTAAAAACGAGATACCATCGATCATAAAGAGCGATCGATAATTCCCCGTTACCGCAATCAAAACACCGCCCAAAATAATCCCAACTTGCAAACCCAAATTATCAGCAAGCCGCGTCACAGCAAAAGCCTCCTGTCGCTGTGCGCCCTCAGTTAAATCCGCAACCATACTTTCCGTTGGAGGCCAATACAAACCCACACCAAAACCCATCAATAAATTAGCAGCAACTAAACCTGGAAAATCATGAGTCGCCGCCAACAGAAAAGAAGCGACAGCCGAAATCATTGCCGCCAGCAATAAAGTTCGCCGCCTTCCCCAAAATTGGGAATCGCAAAAAGAACCGCCCAAAATGCGGCCGAATATTCCCGAGATTGAACCGCTACCCAAACCAATCCCAACAGCAGTTGCAGACAAGCCGACGCGATCGACAAAAAAGATCGGCGCGTAAAATAAAGTAAAGCCGCTACCGCTTTGCGAGAGGAATCTGCCGGCGGCGAGAATCCAGACTTGAGTGGGGAGACGGGGAAGCCAAGATGAGAATTGAAATTTAGGCATATATTATAGCCTTTCTCAGAAAGATGAGGTACTCATGGGGATAGGGGATAGGGGATAGGGCATAGGGCATAGGGCATAGGGCATAGGGCATAGGACTAGCGGGCATACATCACTTTTTTGAGAAAGGCTATATTTATAAGAGTCTGCGGTTGAAACCAGGTATGTATAAACGATGTCTGCCTCCGCAGACTGAAGAATTAAAATAAAATTAAAGCATAATTTAGGTATTGTCGAGTCAAACCAAACCTCAACCGTATTTGTTTGCAAGCTTTTCGATGAATTCAAGTGTCAGCGGATTCATAAATCACCTTTCCTTTTTCGATAATTTCCCTGAGAAATAAATCATTCCAAGCTAGCCGTTGTTCAATTTCAGCAGGAGTTCGCACTAATAAATCTAGAGCAAATTTCGGTTGAATTTTACTTAGTATTTCCCAAGTTTTGCGAAAATTATTACCTTCTGAAGATAAAATTACCAACATATCAACATCCGAATCGCTCGTGGGATTCCCATAGGCGTAAGAGCCGAACAAAATTATTTTTTCTGGTTTAAATTGATTGGCTATTGCCGCACTTAATTCCAGAATTTTGTTTATTTCAATCATTGGCTAATATCTTTGATATTTGGCAATTTAACTGTAATAATAACACATAAATTTGATCGGTATATTGCTGGAATGAGTAATTATCAATCGTTTTTGGCGATCGCCACAATTTTTCAACTGTTACTTTTCGCCGACAAGCTTAACAATTCTTCTAATTCAGTTACACAAAAGTTACCATTAATTTAAAAATACTTAACACGATTTTAGGAAAAAGTTCGTTAAGCTCTAGAAAAGGCAGAAGAAAATTTTAGAGGGTCTAATTTTTATGACAGCTATTACATCGTCGAGAGTAGAATCAATCAGACCCCGCTGGCAAGCAATTGTCATGGTAGCCTTAATTTTCTGGCTCAGCGGTAGCCTGATTATCGATCTAGTTATTATGCCGAGTCTCTACGTATCTGGCATGATGGTATCTTCTGATTTTGCAACAGCCGGAAATTTAATGTTCTGGGGATTTAACCGCGTTGAGTTAATCTGTTCGGGATTCGTAGCAACGGGTTTGATGGTTTTGAGCAATTTAATGGGTGACTCCGGCAAGCGTACTCGCACAGCAATCGTATTATCATTGGTACTTCTGGCGATCGCCCTGATTGACACCTACGGGCTCACACCTCAAATGAGCGCCTTGGGAATGCAGCTAAATCTGTTCGACTCCGCAGCAGAAGTGCCCGCCGGCATGAATACACTGCACCAAGGATATTTTGTTTTGGAAGCGCTAAAGTTGGCTGTCGGCGGTACGCTGCTTGGCTGGTGCTACCAAAACGAAGTTTAATCAACCATAAAAATTAGGACACGGCAGTGCCGTTTCCCTACAATGAATTGGGGTAGGGAAACGGCACTGCCGTGTCCTCTTATTCGGATTCTTCTGACACATCAGATAATTCAGATTTCGGCCACAACAAACGCAAGCCCATCACCGCAAATCCGATCGCAGCGATCGTCTTTACCAACCTCTCCGGTAACACCTCCGCCGTACCTTGTCCAACCAAAACACCAAGGAAACTCGCCAGCAGCAGCGCCGACGCCGTACCAAAAAATACAGCCCGCGGCGAGTTGCAACTGCTACCAAGGGCGATCGCAGCTAATTGACTTTTGTCACCCAATTCTGACAAAAACACCGTAATAAAAGTTATGCCTAAAAGTTGCCAATCCATATTTTTTTTAGTTATCAGTTAGCTTTTTAGAAATCTACAACTTACCCACAGGCTCCCAGAAAACGGGTTTCTGTCCAAAATCCTCGGTTTAATCGCTAAATTTAGCCAGAAACCCGGTTTCTTTGGACTTACCCAAACATAATCAGTAATTCCCAAATCTAAAATCCAAAATCCAAAATCTAAAATCGTTTAACTCAGCACTTCCCAAAGTAAAACCGCCGAAATCGCCAGCAAAATCACTCCCGCAGCCTTCTCCAAAGTTTTCGGATCGATTCGAGTCGCCAGCCACCTTCCCAGCAAAACTCCCAACAAACTCGTTGCAATCAAAGCCGAACCCGCACCCGCAAACACAATCCAAGGATTCCGAGATTCAGCCGTCATCAACAAAATCGCAACTTGAGTTTTATCTCCAACTTCAGCTAAAAAGATAGTTACAAAAGTCGAAGCAAAAATTGCCCAGTGCTTCGGCTTCAGTTGCTTTTCTTCCTGACAGATATCGGGGTTTGCACTCACTGAAACTTCTGCCTGCTCCGGGGTTAAAGCAGCACAAATCTCAGAAGTCTCTTTAAGTTTTTGTAGTTGTACTTGTGGTTGCAAATCAGAATTGGGGGTTTCTGAGTCAGAAGCAGACGAGTTTGGCGGTACAGAATCAAGTTTCACGGGCAATGAGTGCTAAACGCTATTTATTTTTGACTTCTACTTTGGATTTTAACTTTATCTGTGCCTGCTTTTACCTGCGCCAGGCCCATCTTTTTTTGCCGGAGATTCCGCAACCAATTCCAGAAACTGCTCGCCTCACCCAAACACGGATATAAGCCCCACAGTTATCTGTCGAGTCAATCCAAAATCCAAAATCCAAAATCCAAAATTCCCTGGTTTATGTGCCGTAAGTTCGATCGCCCGCATCACCCAAACCAGGTACAATAAACCCCTGTTCGTTGACTATTTCGTCGATCGTTGCCGTATAAAGAACCAAACTCGGGTACTCCGTACTCAGCCGCTTCAAAGCCGGAGGAGCAGCCACCACAGAAATAATCCGAATCAAACTCGGATCAATTCCCCGTGAAATCAATTCCTGCATCGTCGCCACAATCGTCCCGCCAGTCGCCAGCATCGGCTCGCTAATTATCACCCGCGTTTGGGGGTTAAACTGCGCCGGCAATTTATTCAAATAACAAGTCGGCTCCAGCGTCTCCTCATTCCTCGCCATACCTAGATGGTAAATCGAAGCCAGCGGCACAACCGTCTGAATTCCTTCCAGCAGTGACAAACCAGCCCGCAAAATCGGTACCACAACCAACGGAGCTTCCGGGTTAATAAACGTCGCCGCACATGGGCTCAAAGGCGTCTGCACCGTTGCTTCCACTGTCGGTAGCCAATCTCGAATTGCCTCGTAGGCCAGCCAGCGTCCCAATTCTGTCATCGCAGAACGAAAAAGTACCGATGGGGTGGCGGCGTCGCGGGCGACAGCCAGCCAATGTTTAATTAACGGGTGGGGCGGAACGTAAACGCGCAGTTGCAGGGGCATGAGGAAATTGGGGAAATTGCTAGATTTGAAGGATTTGATGCGGTGCGATCGTTTTCGTTGGCGTAGCCCCCCGTAGGGGCGGACTTCGCTAACGATCGCTCTGTGCAACTTATCACAATCTTCCATTCTTTGAATCTAAAATCTAAAATCCTATAAGTCTCTTTGTTTGTAGACCTTCGTCACTTTATTGAAATATATTTTCAATAGTATTGACATAAATTAGCAACAAGGCTATAGTAATTTTTAGTGTTCTCCTCTCAAAGGATAGGCAGACGGGGGCAGTCGGCAATGGTAGACTGTTCCCGCATTTTTTTTGAAGCAGGGGCACGGGGAATTGGTAATTGGGCATTGGCCAAACAGGGCATTGGGCCTTATAGCATCGGGAATTGGTAGCCACTAACAAATAACTAATGACTGCTGACTAATGACTAAGGACTAAGGACTTCTTCCTTCTGGAGCGATCGACTGTAAAATTGTAGAAATATTAAGATTTTTAACCTAATGTCAGCCCCTACCCAATCCCAGTTATTCTCCGCCAACTCCCGCCCGACAGAGCAAGAGTTTGATGTGATAGTCATCGGTTCCGGCATTGGCGGACTCGTGACTGCAACCCAGCTAGCAGCCAAGAAGGCCAAAGTTTTGGTGCTCGAAAGCTACACAATTCCGGGGGGTAGTGCTGGATATTTCGATCGAGAAGGCTACAGATTTGATGTCGGAGCCTCCATGATATTTGGGTTCGGACAGCGCGGCACCACCAACCTCCTCACCCGCGCCCTCAAAGCCGTCAACGTCACCCTAGAAACAATCCCCGATCCGGTACAGCTTCACTATCACCTACCCTCAGGTCTCGATCTGGAAGTTCCCCAGCCTTATGACAAATACTTGCAAGAATTAATTGACAGGTTTCCTCACGAGCGCGAAGGCATCCAGAAATTTTACGGCGAATGCTGGAACGTATTCAACTGCCTCAACGGCATGGAATTGCTATCCCTAGAAGAACCTGGATATCTAGTTCGAGTCTTTTTTCAGAATCCTTTAGCCTGTTTGGGATTAGTAAAATATCTCCCTCAAAATACTGGCGACATAGCGCGGCGCTACATAAAAGACCCGACTTTGCTGAAATTTATCGACATGGAATGCTACTACTGGTCTGTAGTACCCGCAGACTTAACGCCGATGATTAACGCCGGAATGGTATTTTCTGACAGACATTACGGCGGCATCAATTATCCCAAAGGCGGAGTCGGTCAAATTGCCCAAAAATTAGTAGAAGGATTAGAAAAATGCGGCGGCAAAATTCAGTACAAAGCTAAAGCCAAAAAAATTATCACAGAAAACGGTCGCGCTGTCGGAGTCGAGCTAGTAACCGGCGAAGTTTACCGGGCAAAGCGGATAGTTTCTAACGCCACCCGCTGGGATACTTTTGAGAAACTGCTGCCTGCTGAAGAGATGCCAGCTAGCGAGAAGAAATGGCAGCAGCGCTATCAAAAAGCCCCCAGTTTCTTGAGCTTGCATTTAGGAGTAGAAGCCAGCGTCATCCCTGCTGGTACTGCCTGCCACCACATTTTGTTAGAAGATTGGGACAAAATGGAAGCGCCAGAAGGAACTATTTTAGTATCAATTCCGACGGTACTCGACCCAGATTTAGCTCCGGCAGGATATCACATTGTTCATGCTTTTACTTCGAGTTGGATGGAAGAGTGGGAAGGACTTTCGCCACAGGAATACGAGGATAAAAAAGAAGAGGCTGGCGGCAGAATTATTGACAGATTAGAAAAGATTTTTCCGGGTTTAGATGCTGGTTTGGATTATATGGAAGTTGGGACGGCGCGTTCTCACCGCCGCTTTTTGGGCCGCGAAGATGGAACTTACGGGCCGATTCCCCGCCAGAAGTTAATGGGTTTGTTGGGAATGCCGTTTAATCGAACTTCTATGCCAGGTTTGTATTGTGTCGGCGATAGTACGTTTCCCGGACAGGGTTTAAATGCGGTGGCATTTTCTGGGTTTGCTTGCGCCCATCGAATTGCTGTGGATTTGGGTTTTTAGTGGTAGGGTTCGTCACATTTAAAATAACCCCAATCAGGTTTGTAGTGAGGACTTCAGTCCTTATCCAACAAGATAGGACTGAAGTCCTCACTACAAACCTAAAGACTAAAAACCCGGTTTCTGGAGAGAAACCGGGTTTTTTAACTTAAAATTGGCACTTCGCATTATTTAAAAGAGTTTACTGCTCGTAGCTGCCGCCTACGCCGATTTGGGTATTGTAGATTTTGGCATCAGTAATAGTCATGTTTTCCATTGATGCGCCTGATACGTCAGTGGTGTTGATGATGGCGGCTGTCAGATTTGCCCGATCGAGATCTGCGCCATTTAAACTGGCGTTAGTCAGGAAAACTGCGGTTAAGTTGGCACCCGTCAAGTTAGCGCCGGTCAAGTCAGCGCCTTCGAGGTTAGCATTGGAGAGGTTTGCGCCTTGCAAATTCGCTTCTCTCAAATCTGCACCAATCAAATGAGCCTCCGCCAAATTTGCTCCTGACAAGTCACACCCAAAGCATTGCCCAGTGGAGAGTAGCTGCTTGACGTGAGCGGGATTTGCAGCGCTAGCGGGCCCGGCCAACAGTAGGGGAGTAATTAAAAAAGTTGCGGCTAATAGATGGCGTTTCATAATCCCTTTTCCTCGCCAGACTTGGTGTTTAAGTTCTTCTGTTTATATCTACAAGCTTACCACGGTCGTTTTCGCAAATTTGCGATCGAATTCACAGACCTGCTGTGATATTCATTGTCCTCCGCAACTGGCAGGTGGTCTAGAAAAGCTCGCAAAACTTAATATCGTAAAACTTAACACTGCCGAACTTAATACGGTCTGTTTTTGTAGTTACCTTTTCTAGGTTAGCCCGGACAGCAAACAGACGTTTGCTTCTAAAGATGGATATGATTAGTGATGAATGATGTTATAGGTTGATTCTATCGAAAAAAGTTCCCCCAATACATATTTGTTAATAAAACTGTCATTGGACAGAATTTGCACACTTAAAATCCATATACGGTTATAACTTTAGAGGTAGAGGCAGAGCTGTCACCGGCCAGTTCGCCAACCACAGATCGGGTGGATTTTTAACAAAAAAATTTAATTATGTCTCAGCAGCGCTGTAAAAATCCACGCACTGCATGGAAAGCAGGGCTTTTTATGACTGTGGTAGAGTCTGTGCGACGATCGCCAAAATGAATTAAATCCTATGATAAAAAATGATTCCTCCAAGCATCTGCCGACTTTAGATCAAGTAATTGACCGCTACCCCTTGACAGTTGCGCCCGATACCCCATTAGCAGAAGTCATTACCCTGATGGGCCAACGGCGCGGAAGTTGCTCTCTAAACGCAGACATTCCACCCACCGATATCTACCCGCAACTCACAGAAATCCCAAATCCCCTCACCTCAAGCGCCCTCAGAGACGCCAGAGGTATCTGCGTCTTTGTCGTCGAACAATCCCTCGAAAAATCCGACTCCCAATCTGCTCAAAATTCCCAATTGCAAGGAATCTTCACCGAGAGGGATCTCGTCGATTTGATTGCATCGGGCAAAAACTTAAAAAATGTTACGATCGCAGAAGTTATGCAGCAGCCTGCTGCAACTCTGACGAAAGGTGAAGATAGAGACATTTTTAGCGCCTTAATTCTGTTGGGGCAACAACGAATTCACCATTTGCCAATATTAGACAGTGACGGTCAACTTTTAGGAGTAATTACGCCAGAAAGCATTCGCCAAGGCATGGTGGAACCGGCAAATATCTTAAAAATGCGCCTGGTGAAAGAAGTAATGACTGCACAAGTTATTCAAGCGCCTGTTACCTCGTCAGTTATGAGTTTAGCCGAGTTGATGGCGCAGCACCGCGTTAGCTGCGTGGTAATTACAGCGCCAACAGAATTATCGATGAATTTGTCGTTCCCAATTCCTCTAGGTATAGTCACGGAACGGGATATTGTCGAATTTCAAGCTTTAGATATAGATTTGTCGCAGACGATCGCCGAAACTGTAATGAGTAGCCCTTTATTTAGTCTCAAGCCAGAAGACTCGCTTTGGGTGGCTCATCAGGAAATGCAGCAGCGTTTAGTCCGCAGGTTAGTAGTCACTGCCGAAGGCGGAGAACTGCTGGGAATAGTTACTCAAAGCACTTTACTGAGCGTACTTGACCCGATGGAAATGTCCGGGGCGATCGATATTTTGCACGCCAGCGTCCAAGAACAGACTAGCGAATTGCAAAAAGCGATCGCATCTTTGAGCTTGACTAACAGCCGACTGGAACAGGAAATCGTTACCCGCAAGCAGGCAGAGGTGCGGCTGCAACTGTTAGAATCTGCCGTAGTTAACGCTAACGATGCGATCGTAATTATGGATGCGGGATACAGCGATATCTCCGATCCCACCATCATCTATGTCAACGAAGCTTTTACCCAAATGACCGGTTATCGGCCCGCAGAAATTATCGGCCAAACACCGAGTTGTCTGCGCGGGCCCGACAGCGATGGCGCTCAAGTTGCCAAAATTCGCCGCGCTTTCTCTCGCCGAGAACCCCTGCGCTTGGAATTGATCAACTACCGCAAAGACGGTTCAACTTATTGGGTGGAACTCAACAGCGTACCCATTGCTGACGAGTCGGGAAACCTGACTCACTGGGTATCCGTGCAGCGGGATATTAGCGATCGCAAGCGCATGGAACAAGCTTTTTTTAAGGAAAAAGAACTAGCTCAAGTTACTCTGCAATCGATCGGCGATGCAGTAATTGCTACTGACAGCCACGGCTACATTTCTACCCTCAATCCAGTTGCCGAAAAACTCACGGGTTGGTCAACCTCAGAAGCTAAAGGTTTGCCCCTCGCGGGCGTGTTGAGAATAGTTGACGAAACTACTCGGATGCCGATCAAAAATATCGCTCAAATTGCTTTGTACGAAGGTCGGATTGTTGACCAAGGACACAACAGCTTGCTGATTGCCCGCCACAACCGCGAATTTGCGATCGACCATTGCGTCGCCCCCATCCACGCCAGCAACGGCACAATTGTCGGGGCCGTCGTTGTATTTCGAGATGTCACCCAAGTGCGAACTCAAGCGCGACAACTCACCTGGCAGGCAACTCACGACCCCCTGACGCAATTGGTTAACCGTCACGAATTTGAGTACCAGCTAGAACACGCCCTGCACAGTTCTCAAGGTTACGGTCAAGAACACGTGATGCTTTACCTGGATCTCGATCGCTTCAAAATAGTTAACGATACTTCTGGTCACGTTGCAGGCGACGAACTGCTGCGCCAAGTCAGCCAGCTACTTAAAAGCAATATCCGCAAAACCGATATTTTGGCGCGCCTGGGCGGCGATGAGTTTGCTGTACTCCTGTACAATTGTCCGCCAGAACAGGGCTTAGATGTTGCAAAATTGCTACTGCAAAACATTCAGGAATTTCGGTTTGCGTGGCAGGACAAAACTTTTGCGATCGGCGTCAGTATCGGTTTGGTGGCAATTAATCGCAAAACAGTATCGACTTCTGCGGTGTTGAGCGCGGCAGATCTAGCCTGCTATGCTGCTAAAAATAAAGGCCGCAATCGGGTGCAGGTTTATCAACCGGGCGATCGCGAATTAATCAAACAGCACGGCGAAACCCAGTGGGTGGTCGAAATCAATCAAGCTTTAGAAGATAATCGGTTTCGCTTGTACTCTCAGCCGATCGTACATTTGCGAGATCTCCCCACCACCGGCACCCACTGCGAAATCCTCCTCCGCCTCCAGCTTGAAAGCGGTCAGTTAGTCTCACCGATGGCATTTATTCCGGCAGCCGAACGCTATAACTTGATGCACGCGATCGATCGCTGGGTAATTCGCACTTTATTTAGCAATTTATCTCAAATTTTCACGGCAAATCTCTTAGTCCAAAACCACGGGGCAGACGATAATATAGTTACCTTACCTGCTTGCTGCCCCTTGTCTAATTCACAAGCTTCATTTGACAAATATTCTAGCCTTTATGCGATCAACCTTTCTGGGGACAGCATTAACGAAGAAAAATTCATCGACTTTATTCAAGAGCAGTTTTCTCTCTATCAAATACCGCCGGAAATAATTTGTTTTGAAATTACCGAAACCGTGGCGATCGCGAATCTCAGCAAAGCAGCCTGCTTAATTTGGAAACTCAAGGAACTCGGCTGCCAGTTTGCCTTGGACGACTTCGGTAGCGGGATGTCTTCTTTTGCTTACCTGAAAAATTTGCCTGTTGACTATATCAAAATAGATGGCAATTTTATTAAGAATCTTGCCGAGAATCCTATTGATATTGTCATGGTTGAAGCTATTACCAAAATTGCCCACGCCATGGGAATTAAAACTATTGCCGAGTATGTGGAAAGTCAAGCAGTTATGGATAAACTCAAGGAACTTGGGGTAGATTACGGTCAAGGTTATTATTTGGGAAAGCCTCAAACTTTTACTTTTGGCTCTCCTATTGTAGAGGAAGTTTTGGGAGAATTTTCGGTTGATTCTTTGGGTTTTGAGACCAAGTTAGCTTCTTGAATAGTTGACAGTTGACAGTTGACAGTTGACAGTTGAGAGGGGAGCATCTCAGTTTTGCTATAGTGCGAGCGTCCCCGCTCGCGTGCTTGTACACACGCGAGCGGGGACGCTCGCACTGTAAGAAAAAATGCTTCTTGCAAAACTGAGATGCTCCCGTTGAGAGAAGGAAGAGGGAGAATTTCCCAATTACCAATTCCCAATTACCAATGACAACTATTCAACAAGCCAACCGCCAACTGCTTTCCTGTCAACTGCCAACTGCCAACAGTCAACTGATAGCAGCTTCAATGTACTGACTGTCTAAGAGAAAAGCACCTTTTTCAAATCGAATGCCCCAATAATTGCCGGGACGCCGATCGATCACAACACCCTGGGCCCCGATCGCAATTACATTCGCAGGCCGCAGCATCGGCATCGGTTCGGCAGTTTTCACGAAAGGTGGCATCGCCACAACTCGGACTTTTTGACCGATGGTAAATTCTTTATCCATAGTTTTTATGTTTTTATTGGCGATCGGGACACGGCTAGGTTAGCCAAAATTCATTGTGGCGTACTTTTGGCAGAACTCCCGCCTACGGCTTTGTGTCAAACTAAGAATTGATAGAAAATGGCTGATATAAAAGTAGGGGATAATTGGTATGGCTACAAGTCGTCGCATAGAGCGCGTAGCTTCAATGATTAAGCGGGAAGTCAGCCTGATGTTGATCAACGGCATTAAGGACGATCGAGTCGGTGCAGGTATGGTTAGCGTTACCGATGTCATTGTTTCGGGAGACCTTCAGCATACAAAAATCTTTGTCAGCATTTACGGTACTGATGAGGCCAAGGCCGAGACTATGGAAGGTTTGAAATCGGCAACTAGCTATGTCCGCAACCAGTTAGGCCAGCGGGTACAACTGCGTCGGACGCCGGAAGTGATATTTCTCGAAGACCGTTCCCTGGAACGGGGTGATAAAATGGTGATACTGCTGAATCAGCTTTCTGCCGATCGCAAACCAGGTATGTTTGACAACGAAGAATTGACGGATGATGGCGAAAAATTGGCAAATGATGATGATGATGATGATGATGATTTAGAAGAAGACGAGGATTAATCTCAAGTCCGGTGGCATTGGAATTATGTAATGCGAGTGTCCAAATCTATGATTCCAATGCCCAATTCCCAATTCCCAATTCCCAATTCCCAATTCCCAAATCTAAAATCGAATGATTGACAATCTTTCCTTACCCGAACTTGTAGCCCAGATGTTCGTGGTGCGCGCTTCAGGCTACTTGTTTGACCACCAAATTCGCTATCGAGCCTGGGAACCAACGGCCGACAAACTCCGCTATTATCTGGAAAATTTGGGCGTGGGTGGGGTAATTTTGGTGGGGGGAAGTGCTGCGGAATTGGCTGTTCGATCGCACCAATTGCAGTCTTGGGCAAAATTTCCGCTGCTGCTGGCTGCTGATATTGAGGAAGGTGTCGGCCAGCGGTTCGCCGGAGCGACTTGGTTTGGGCCGCCGATGGCTATTGCTGAAATTGCGCGGCACGATGCAGGTAAGGCAGATCGCTATGCCGAACAAATGGGGGCTGTGACTGCGATCGAAGCTAGGGCGATCGGTCTCAATTGGATTCTCGCACCGGTGGTCGATGTTAACAACAATCCCGACAATCCTGTGATTAACGTCCGCGCTTTTGGTGAGACATCGGAAATTGTCGGAAAATTGGCAAGTGCTTTTATTCGCGGTGCAGGTGAACACCCGATTTTAACTACGGCTAAGCATTTTCCCGGCCACGGAGATACGGCGGTTGATTCTCACTTGGAATTGCCGGTTTTGTCGCATTCGCCCGATCGATTGGCTGAGATCGAGTTGCCTCCTTTTGTAGGGGCGATCGCCGCCGGGGTCGATGCTGTGATGAGTGCTCACTTGCTGATTCCGGCTTGGGATGACCAGTTTCCGGCTACTCTTTCTCGCAAAATTTTGATCGGGAAGCTGCGGGAAGAGTTGGGATTTGATGGTTTGATTGTAACGGATGCTTTGGTGATGGGCGCGATCGCCAATAAGTACGGCGCTAATGAAGCTGCTGTTTTGGCCGCTGAGGCTGGTGCTGATGTTTTGCTGATGCCGCTTGACCCAGAAGGGGCGATTCTGGCTGTCTGCGAAGCTGTCACTCAAGGGCGACTCGACATAGCACAAATCAAGGAATCTGTCAATCGAATCTGGAAGGCGAAAATTAAAGTGGGTTTGTCGATCGACCAAACAGCGACAAATCCCAAATTCGACCCCCCTCAACCGCCTCTGAGCAAGGGTGGGAGTTCCAGCGACTTAATTTTGCTGGCAACAGCAGAGGCAAGGGCGACGGCTGCCGATATTTTGCGAGATTCTTTAAAATTTGGTGGCGCTTTGCCTTTAGTGGCTAAAAAACCCTCGGACAAGCAAATTTTGCGGAATTTGATTGTGGTAGATGATGTTTTGGGTTGCGAGTTTTTGGGAAAACACACTCCGGCGATCGCTATTCCCGAACAGTTTGGTTACGAATTGCAACTAATTGACGATCGGACAGGCGATTTGAGTCATAATTCAAGCGCAGAGCATTTTTCTCCGACACTGCTGCAAATTTTCATTCGCGGCAATTGCTTCCGAGGTAGTGCCGGATTGACCCAAGCGGCTCAAGATTGGTTTAAGAATTTATTAAAGACGGGAGAACTGCAAGCTGTGGTAGTTTACGGAAGTCCCTACGTTTTAGAACAATTTTTGCCGCACTTGCCTCCGACTATTCCTTATATATTTTGTTTCGGACAAATGCCCGCAGCGCAATCTCTCACTCTAGAGTTGCTGTTCGGCATTAACAAAACGGGGAATGCTTGATCTGCCAGACTGCTGAGTCTTTCCTTGGCTTCATCAGCACTTAAATCGATCCACCCGGTTTCTGTCAAAAATTTTGCTTTTGCGGCGCAGCATCCAGAAACCGGGAATCTGTCGCAACTTTCTAAGTCCTGAATGAAGCTTTGCCGTATATTCGCGTGTTAGCCTGGAATATCTGCCACGTCTCAAAATCCCCAAGCAGATCCCATTGCTCGCTCATCATCTCTATAAGTTTTTCAAATTAATCTGCAAACAGTATCTCAGTATACAGAAAAAAAATTAACTTCCATAATCCTAAGTTTGGATTATATTATTAACAGGGCCATAATTTTTTAGTAGTAAAACCTTGAGGGCGCATTATGATTCAGTCAACTATCAGAATCCAATACTCTTTAGATGTTATCCAAGACGAAGCACGCCACCTCGTCCATGAAGGCGTACTCAGCAGGCAACAGCCTATTTACACACTGTGTCAGTTCATTCCGCCCCGAGAATGGGCTTGCGTAGAAGGAGAATTGGAAAAATGCGATTTCTTGTTGCGCGATCGCATCGCCGACTTAATCGGTACTGAAAACTGGGACAACGACTAAATTGTGGTTCTGTTTAATAAGTTTGCAAGTGGGTTTGCAAGTGGGTTTCCAACTAAATTCGGGCTGTGTTAAAGATGCTTGATCCTTTAATCAGGGTAATTTTCAGCGCGCAAATTTTCCAACTCTATTCTGAGCGCTGCCATCTGTGCAGTTAATTCTTGAATCTCTAGTTTTACATCAGGCTGTACAACCAACTCGGGAGGAGTGTCAGTTGCTGTATCCGATTGCTGATGCGATCCGGATTCCTCGCTGCGTGCATTCTCCCGATCGCCTGGTTGAGAGAAAATAGTATCGACAAAATTACGGGCTTCTCGATCGGTCATTTCTCCTTTTTCAACCAACTCCGAAGCTAGTGGACTTAAATCCGACTGACGAAGTTTGTCCAGATTTTCTTCTCGCTTCTGGGGATCTTGCAGTGTCTCAAGTAAAAAGGAAGTTGCACCTAAAGTTAGGTGAAATCCAGTTTGCAGCATTTGAGGCAGGTTATCGGGATTCATCTAAGAAATGCCGCTAGAAAGTTTTTCGGAGTTTTTGGTTCGCCAGTTAATCCCTATGCGGCGGGATTGCCGCTTTTCGAGCGCAGATGCGAAGTTGTTGGTCGCGATGCCCGTTCACAAAAGTACGCCTTTAGAGGGATGATTTTTTTTCGCAATACAATCATTCTATCATTACTGCGTAAATTCCGAAACGTCAAGTGTAAAGTTTTGTGAAGAAGACTGAGACCTAGCCTGTGGATGGAACAGTCGAGCGATTTGAGATTTGAGATTTGAGATTTGAGATGGAACAGGAGTTACCGACTGCGATCGCAGAAAGCCGGGGCTAGAAACCCAGTTTCTGAGAAAAATTTGCAACGAGAAACGAGAAATATTCGTAGAAACCGGGTTTCTGAGGTTGCAAGTGCATAAATCAAATCTATTTGACCTTTGAGATTTAATGCGGTTAGGGATACAGCGCCTCGCCGGTGGATGGGTCAAAAATAAATAGTCGATCGAAGTCAAGCTGTACCGTCAGCCGATCGCCCGGACGCAAGCGAACACCCGCCGGTACTTGTAACTGTACAGTAGTTTCAGCACCCAACGCAGGTAAACTCGCCCGGATTAAAATTTCTCGCCCCAGAGGTTCAACTACTTTTACCTCTACATCGAGAGGGACTTTTTCTAAAGCCCAAATATCCCTATTGAAATCATCCTCTTCTGCTGTTTGTGGCGTAAAGATTTCTATATTTTCTGGACGAATTCCCAAATCAAATGCTTGTCCTTCTTTCGCCTGCAATCTTTTATGAATCGAGGGCGGACAGGCTAAAGATTGACTTCCTACCTGAAAAGATTCGTTTGCATAAATTGCAGGTAAAATGTTCATAGCAGGATTGCCTAAAAATGTGGCAACCATCCGATTAGCTGGTTTAGCGTAAATGCTTTGCGGGTCTCCGATTTGCTGAATTTTGCCTCCATTTAAAACTACAATTTTATCAGCTAAAGTCATCGCTTCCACTTGGTCGTGGGTGACATAAACTGTGGTAATTCCCAGCCTTTGATGGAGTTGTTTGAGTTCGGCCCTAGTGTCGTCTCGCAGTTGGGCGTCGAGGTTGGAAAGCGGTTCGTCTAAAAGAAATACTTTGGGTTCGCGGGCGATCGCCCTTCCGAGTGCTACCCGCTGCTGCTGTCCGCCTGATAGCTGTTTCGGCTTGCGGTTGAGGAGGTGATCGATCGAGAGCGATCGGGCTACAATTTCGACTCTTTCTTTAATTTTTGCAGCATCAACATTCCGCATCCGCAATCCAAAAGCCAAATTTTCGGCGACAGTCATGTGCGGGTAAAGCGCGTAATTTTGAAATACCATTGCGACATCGCGCTGTCTCGCCGGAATGTTATTAACTAAATTATCTCCAATATAAAGATTGCCAGAAGTTGCAGTTTCCAAACCTGCAATTGTCCGCATAATTGTAGACTTTCCGCAGCCGGAGGGCCCGACTAATACCCAAAATTCTCCATCCGGGATTTTGAAACTGATGTTTTCAATCGCGGTGACATTTTGGTAGCGTCTAGTAATATTTTCTAAGCGAACGTTTGCCATTTGTTAGTAGTTATTGGTTACTGGTTATTAGTTATCTGCTAGACCTCTAGGGTGCGTCAGACGAAGTTATACAACGATTATCTAGGGTTCCAGATTTGACGCACCTACGATATGTGCCAGTTGGCATTAGTCCTATGGCTTTTACCTTTTATCTTCGGAAAGCTTGTTCAATTCTAAAACTGTGCGGGCTAATTCTTCAACGATTGGTGTAGATTCAGCTTGGCGTAATGCTTCTACTAAAGAATTGTAATACCAGAGAGTACCATCTTTTTTGCCTTTGAAGCGTTCCCAAACGCGATCGCCTAATTCACGGTAATCTTTCAGGATCGATCGCGCATTATAAAGTTTATCAGCCGCCGAGACCAATCTGACGGAGTGGGAAGCTTGAGAAATGCGATCGATATAAGCTTGTTTGCGATCGCGCCAAGGGGGTTTCGCCGTCGCATCGCTGTCGGTACAGCCGTCTACAATCGCTGTGACGATATCCCCAAAGTGGTTGCGGATGGCTTCGCGGGTGGTGGGGCCGCCTCGATCTTCGATCGCATCATGAAGCAAAGCTGCGATCGCCTCATCTTCCGAAGCCCCGTATTCCAAAGCTATACTAGCAGTACCCAATAAATGAGCGATATACGGAACACCAGAACCTTTGCGGACTTGAGTTGCGTGCAATTCGGCGGCATAGGTGAGGGCTTCAGAAAATCGGTTTGATAGTATCATAGAAGTTACCTTATTTAATCCAGTCATCAAAGGCTAATCTCCTGTAAACTTAAAATATTCAAAGAGAGGTTGCGATCGTGACAGCTACTATAATCATACCAAAAAATGCCGACAAAAAATCACAGCCAGAATCACCGCCCGAATTAGAAAATACACCACAAATTCAACCCAAATCTGATCCACAAACAATCATATCTCTCGAAGATTTTTTAGTCAAACCGCCTGATAGAATGGAATGGGTTGACGGCAACTTAGTAGAGAAAACAGGAATGACATTCAAACACAGTTTGGCTCAATCTAAACTATCTACATCCTGGAGAAATTACCAAAATTCCAGCGGACAGGGAGGAGAAGTTCTGACCGAAATACTTTGTCGCACTAACAAGCAGGGCCGCCGACCAGATATCGCTTACATTACTCCCGAACTGCTGCCACAATCAGGCAATTTTACAGCATTTTCCCAAAGTTTTCCCTTGATAGCAGAAGTTGCTTCTCCCGAAGATAGCGGCGAAGAATTATTTGCAAAAGCTCACGAATATTTGGAGTCGGGCTGTCAAGAAGTCTGGCTGCTTTTTCCTGAAGCTAGATTAATATTTGTGAATGCCGGGGAACGCTGGCTGTTGTTTAATGCAGATGAAG
This sequence comes from Microcoleus sp. PH2017_24_DOB_U_A, assembly GCF_020738205.1. Taxonomy (NCBI): domain Bacteria; kingdom Bacillati; phylum Cyanobacteriota; class Cyanophyceae; order Oscillatoriales; family Microcoleaceae; genus Microcoleus; species Microcoleus sp. PH2017_24_DOB_U_A. The sequence goes on along the minus strand of NZ_JAEQCT010000021.1, from coordinate 78,991 downwards.
TTGTTAACACTCAAACTGTACTTGCAGGTTTTAGCGTAGCTGTCAACGAACTACTCATTTAAAAAACTTAAATTGTTTTGCTAAATATTCAGATTTTATTGAAATTAATGATTGCTTAATCTCTCTCTTCTCCTCCACTGCACCCTCTGCCCCCTCTACCATGCGGTTCATTCATAAAAATCTTGGTAAAATTTTAGCAAAAATGTCCTCAAAGTTTGTTAAGCTGTTCTAGCAGTTTTTTTTGACTTGTAGTCACCATCACAGTAATGAGTCAGCAGGCAACCCTATTCCAGTACAAACCACTACACAAGCCAAACCAACTGATTTGCGGAACTGGTCAAACCGCTGTAGTGACTGGATGGACTGTAAAGCAAGCGATCGCCAAACACCTTCACGCCCATGAGTTTGCTGTGATTGGACAGTTGTACAGTTCAACTCGTGGAATTAGCTTTCTGATTCGGAATCTTTTATTCAATCCCCATGTCCGCTTTTTAGTAATCATGAACGCTACAAAAGAAGACCTCAATGCTGGTGGATGTAAATGCCTGCTGGACTTCTTCCGTAATGGGTTTACAGAAGGAACCAGTGATACCGGACGAAAATGTTGGGTGATTAATTCTCCTATTACTGGGTATATTGATATTGAAATTCCAGCTAGTGCTTTGGAACAATTACGACAATCGATAGAGGAACCTGTAGAAGCAAAATCCATTTCTGAAGCTGTAGCCTCTGTCAAGTCTTACTCACAACAGAACATACTTGAACCGTGGGGTAATTACTTAGAATTTCCTATCTCTGAAATCGTTCCTACTATTCAACCTGGACCGCGTTACGGTCATCGGATAGAAGGAACAACTATTGCAGAAACTTGGGTTAAAATTATTCATCGCATCAAAACAACAGGTACAATTCGACCGACTGGCTACGATGGCAAATGGCAAGAATTAATTGATTTAATAGCTGTGGTGAAAAATGAGCCACCAGGCTTTTATTTCCCCGAACCAAATTATCTGCCCATTGACCGTCCTTTTGTTCAAGAATACACTTCACAAATATTAGATGATTCAGTGAAACGAGAAGGTGTTAAATACACTTATGGGCAGCGTCTTCGTTCTTGGTTTAATGGACGCGACCAGATTGAACAAGTTATTAATAAATTAATAGGTGAGATTGACGCTGCTAGTGCAGTTATGTCGCTGTGGGATGTAGCCGATCACGATTCAGGTGGCAGTCCATGCCTTAACCATATCTGGCTAAGAGTTGTGGATAACGAACTGTCAATGACTGCTACTTTCCGCAGTAACGATATGTTTAGCGCCTGGCCTGCTAACGCTATAGGATTGCGAAAATTGCAAGAACACATTCGAGACGCGATCGCCGATCGATCGGAGTACGATCTAAAGATGGGTCCACTGATTACGATTAGTCAGAGTGCTCATATCTACGATGATACTTTCGATTCAGTTGACCGGATTATCAACCAGCACTATCAAAAAATAGTTGATGCAGAACGTAGACGTTATTTCGATCCAAGTTATTCTGATTGCGATTCAGTGGGAAACTTCATCATCAAATTGGAGGATAAAAAAATAGTTGTTTCCCAAACAACTCCTGGTAGTGGTGAAATTACCAAGCATTATAGTGGCAGAGATCCTCTCAAGCTATTACGAGAAATTTGTGCTAATTCTCCGGCAATACAGCCTGAACATTCAGGTTACTTAGGGCTAGAAATCCAGAAGGCTTTTGGCTGCATTGCAACTGGCAAAAAATATATTCAGGATCAATAAATCTAAGCGTCGTAAAGTTAAAGCATAGGAAATAGTTTATGTCGGTTCTAAGCGAGTGGGATATTATCAATGAGCTAGGTAGAGGGATATTTATTTATCCTTTTAAAGGGAAAGAACATAGCATCAGAGGTTGCTGTTTACGCCTAACGGCAAGTGAATATGCTTATACATTTAACATAGATCAACAAACTCAACAGAAACAAACCTTGCTTTTAAAAGATCGGCAGGATAATAAACTTATTAAAATTCCCAGCCGAAAAACAGCTATAATATGGACTAATGAGTCAGTATTTGTTAACAATTATTTATGTGGAGTAATTCATTCACAAGTAAAATTAGTGTCACAGGGAATAGGACATCTTGGAACAAGAGTTAATCCTAATTATGGAGGTGTGATGGCTATAGCTCTTCATAATTTATCAGACAACGATATACAGATTAAAGTAGGTGATACTATTGCATATTTAAGAATTCATAGGTTGAGTTCAAAATCTTCTTTTTCTTCGGCATATAGAGACGATCCTGGTAAGCTTCATGATGCTATTCCTGAAGACTATCCAACACCGCCGGAACTTAGAAGCTGGTTAAACGATTCACAAAATCTGTGGAGAAAAGGAGATAAAAATGATATTTTAAAAGCGTTAGAGCAATCGTCTGAATATAAAAAAGCCAAGGATGAGCTTAAACAGAAATCTATTCGCTACCGTTTAGTTTTTAAGTATTTGCCACAGTGGGAACCGATGGTTTGGGCTACGATTGTCGCGGCATTAGCAGCAATTGGGGGAGCAATTGGGACATGGGTAGCAGTTTTGAAACCTTCTTCACCACCTTCTTTTGATCCAAAACCAATCATCACACCAAAGACACAAATAGCACCCACCCCTAAAGCAACCTCTGTTCCAAAATAATACTGTTGAGAAAGCGTAAAAATCAATGAACAAAGTATATATATCTGGTGCTTTAACAGGAATTGAGAAACCAGCAGAAGTCAAGAGTTTCTATGAAGCCATTGGTCTGCTTTGCCAAGAAATAGGTTTTCAAGCGTATGTTCCACATATGTATACCGATCCCATCAATAACCCTGACATTAGTCCTAGCCAAGTATTTGAGAGAGACAAACATCAAGTTAGTACATCAGATTTAGTCATTGCTTACCTTGGCTCCTTCTCTTTTGGTGTGGGAATGGAGCTAGCTTATGCTGAAATGAATAATATTCCTATTGTGATTATTTATGAAAAAGATAAAGTTATATCAAGATTTCCACTGGGTATCCCTACAGTAATTGCTGAAGTTCAGTTTCAGACTTATGAAGATGCTTTGAACCAACTTAAAAACGTTTTGGAACAGAAAAAAATACAGCAGCTTATGAATAAAACCTATCAAAGACCAAATTGGGATGAATACTTTTTGATGTTGGCAAAATTGGCCGCAACGCGATCGACTTGTCTGGCATTTCCCGTCGGCGCGGTAATCGCTAAAAACAGGCAAGTTTTAGCTACGGGTTACAACGGTTCCCCCTCAGGTTCGGTACACTGCACGGCTCAAGGCTTCTGCTATCCGGGTTTGAGCAGTTGCGATGCTAGCAAAACTTTGCCGTCGCGGGCGGTTCACGCTGAAGCAAATGCGATCGCCACTGCTGCCAAACACGGCATATCTACGGCTGGAGCTAGCATTTATGTGACTTTAGAACCCTGCATTTATTGTTTGAAATTAATTATTTCCGCCGGCATTCGCGAAGTATTTTACGAAACTGTTTTTAACAGCGGAGAAAAGGCGGCCTTGAGAGATTCTTTTATAGCCGATGGTATTGTTGAATTCAAACAAATTAAGCTATCTGAAAGTACAGCAAAAAGATCGGCTTCATTTCTGCTGAATCCTACATCTGTTCCAAAAGACGATCGACCATTCGGTTCGTAGTCAGGACTTTAGTCCGCATTCAAGAAGGACTAAAGTCCTCACTACAAACCTTCTCTCTTGGGTTGGTAGTGAGGACTTCAGTCCGCATTAAAGAAGGACTAAAGTCCTCACTACAAACCTTTTCAATCAAACTCATTCACAGCTTGCAAATAGTCGATCGCCGCATCTATCCTCGAACTATACTTAAAAGCAAACTGATCGAACCAATATCTCTCATCGGAATTTTTATCCAAATTCTTCAGCCAAACCTGAGCTTGCCTAACTTTCTGCCTGTGCGTTTGTACGTCTAACTCTGACTGCACAATCTTTTCTGCTGGCTTCGGTGCTAGTGCCGTCACTTCCTGAGGTTTATTTTCTGCTTCGTGCAGAGGCTGAAGCGGTTGTTGTGCAGCCACTTCCTGAGCTTTATTTTGTGCTTCGTATTCAGCCTTGATTTCAGCTAAATCCTTGTCAAAAGTACCAGAATACTTGATATCTGCTGTTTTAAAAGTTTGATTTGACGGCACTGCTGCTGGTTGGGAAAGCGGTTGTGCTTCCACTGGCGGCTGACTTGGCGCGTCGCGATTTTTTTGAGATGCTTGATATTCTGCCCTAAGTTCAGCTAACAGGCGATCGATCGATTCCATGACTTAAAACCCCCTTTAAAAAATCCTGCCCAGCAACCAGGCACAAATATAGTCCCGCAAACAACCCGCAGCCTCCTCAATCAGTTATTGCATTCAGCAATACTTCCGTCAGGGTCATTCCTTCGATATCATCCATCGTCACTGTATCAACGATATCGAATTTAGCTCCGGCGCTTTGCAGTTCGTCATCCAATATCTTGAGAAACTTAGTCGCTTCCGGGGCATTCCCTACTTGAATGAAGGAAATCGCCAGCTCTTCATCTCGATCGAGCTTCCGCGATGCCTCTATAATTGTTTTCATTACTTCCTTGCGATCGTCCGGTTCGCCGTCCGTCACCACTAATATGGTTTCGCCATTTGGCTTGGTCTTACCGGATGCTTTGCGCTGAAAATAATTGTTGAGAGAATCTAGCAGCACCGCAGCCAAATTTGTAGTCCCGGAAGGTTCGTTTTCTTGGAAGATTTGCACTACTTTAGCTGATGTTACATTTTCGTAGCGTTTGAAGCGACCAGAAAAAACGTAAACTGTGATGCCGTCTGGGTCAAGTTCTTCGCATTTATTCGCCAGTGCGACAGTCGATTCTTGCATCAGCGCCCAGCGACTTTTTCCTCCCATCTGGTCTTTGGTGTACATACTGCCGCTTTTGTCAATGATGATTGTATAATCGCGGTTCTGAAGCATAAGATTTTTCCTGTTAATTAAGAAGTTTTTCCAAAAAAGAGCAAAACCAGCGAGCATAAGCGGTTGAGCTTGATTTTGCTCGCTGCGTTTTTTAGTTGATTTGCGATCGCAAATACCCGAATTTAAGCTGCAACTAAAGCGTTTTTAAGCGGCTTCCAGCTAAAAGCTCGATCGCCCCCCATCTCTACTGCTATTTTAACTCGCGGCTCTAGCGTCGGCAAAACAGTCAAATACTCAACTTCCTGACTCGACAAAACCTGCCCTTCAATAATCCAAAGCACCAGTCCTTTAGATTTCGGCGGCAAATTATCTAATTGAGTTTGCAACATTGGAGGTACGTAGTAGGTGTAACCCACAGCCCCTTCATTGCCAGTAGTTTTCTTGCCCAAATGCGGCGGTCGCACCCCGTGAACTCCGGTCAAATACATCGCCAAATCGCCCAAACCCCGCGCCGTAATCGTGTACGCACCGTAGCCGGCAGCCCGCAGCCGTCGCAGGTAACGGCCCTCAAATCCTCCCTCTAAAGGAACGTACAGGGCTAGCGACCCCGACTTTTCCAAATCCCGAATCATATCCGCACCAGTTGTAATCAGTCCCATAAATTTGTCTAGCCTGCTGTTTAAAATTTGGTCGATCGCCCATTGCGAGCTTAAAGTATTATAAATGCTAAAGCTGAGGCGAAAAGTTATCAAAAAAGGCCTTGACAAATAACAAACACTTCATGTAATATTGTTAACTGGCGCTGTGAAAGGATACTGAGTAGCTTGCTATTCAAGTCCTAGCCCAAATAAGCAAGACCGACATTAAACTCGGAGATCGAATAGGTAAAAAACCTAGAATCTCAACCCTTGCAAGACTTCCACAAGCTCGCTCCCAAATTTAAAACTCAAATTTTAAACACCGAGGAAAGCTGTTGGTTGATAACAGTTAATTGCAGGAACACTGAAATAGATGTTTCTGCACAAGAGCAAGCGGATTGACGTAAACTTCGCAATCCGAAACCTCTTGCGTAAATAAAAGGAAAAAAATCCGTGTCTGTAGGCATTCTTGGCACTAAACTAGGCATGACTCAAGTGTTTGACGCTGAAGGGAGAGCAATCCCCGTCACCGTCATACAAGCAGGGCCTTGTACAGTAACTCAAATCAAAACTAAACAAACTGATGGCTACACTGCCATTCAGATTGGATACGAAGAAGTAAAACCAAAGGCTCTCAACAAGCCAGAATTGGGACACCTTGCCAAGTCGGGGGCGAATCCATTGCGCCACTTGCACGAATACCGCTTGGAAGATACCAGTTCCTTTGAATTAGGCCAACAAGTAAAAGCAGACGCTTTTACACCGGGACAAATCGTAGATGTCATCGGTACCAGCATCGGTAAAGGTTTTGCAGGCTTTCAAAAGCGCCACAACTTCAAACGCGGCCCCATGTCTCACGGTTCTAAGAATCACCGCGAACCTGGATCGATCGGACCTGGAACCACTCCCGGACGCGTCTATCCCGGTAAAAGAATGGCAGGACGCATGGGCAACGTTCAAGTTACCGTCCGCAAACTGACAATTGTCCGGGTGGATGCAGAGCAGAATTTGTTGCTGATCAAGGGAGCAGTTCCCGGAAAAGCTGGCGCCTTAGTCAATGTTGTTCCTGAGAAAAAAGTTGGGTGGTAGTTATTGGTTATTGGTTATTTGTTATTGGTTATTGGTTATTAGCAACAACTAACAACTAACAATCAACAAATAACAACCAACAACTGACAACTAACAACTAACAACCAACAACTGACAAAGGAAAAAGGACAAAAGATATGGTTAACTGTGTAGTGCGAAATTGGCAAGGCGAAGAAGTTGGAGAAACAACTTTAGAGCTTCGCGTAGCCAAAGAAGAAAATGCGTCTCACATCGTTCACAGAGCCTTGAGACGGCAAATGGTCAACGCCCGTCAAGGGAATGCTTGCACCAAAACTCGATCGGAAGTTAGAGGCGGCGGCCGCAAACCCTGGCGTCAAAAAGGCACAGGTCGAGCCAGAGCAGGTTCGATCCGTTCTCCGTTGTGGCGGGGCGGCGGTGTCATCTTCGGACCGAAACCCAGAGACTTTGAAGTCAAAATGAACAAAAAAGAACGCCGTCTCGCTTTGCGGACAGCATTCTTTAGCCGTACCGAAGACATCATTGTGGTTGAAGAATTTGCAGAGCAATTTCCGAGACCGAAAAGCAAAGAATTGCTAAGTGCGATCGCCCGTTGGGGTATCGAAGCCCATAAAAAAGTTCTGTTAATCTTGCCAGAACCGCAACTCAACGTTTACCTGTCAGGACGCAACATCGAATTAGTCAACGTCATCTTGGCAACTTCTCTGAATGTTTACGACGTTCTCGCGGCTGACAAAATAATCGTCACCTCTACAGCCATAGCAAAAATTCAGGAGATTTACGGTGAGTAAAATCGACCCCCGCGACTACGCAGATTTGATCCAGCGTCCGATTCTCACCGAGAAAGCTACCCGAATGATGGAATTAAATCAATTCACATTTGACGTAGCGCCAAAAGCGACCAAGCCTCAAATCAAAGCTGCAATCGAAGAACTATTTAAGGTCAAAGTCATTGGCGTCAACACCCAAAACCCGCCGCGAAAAAAGCGCCGAGTAGGTAAATTCGTCGGCTTTAAACCTTGCTACAAGCGAGCAACAGTAACTCTGCTAGACGGAGACTCGATCCGCAAACTCCTATTCCCAGAAGTTTAGCCAATTTTGGATTTTAGATTTTAGATTTTAGATTCCAGTTAACTGATGCAAACTTCCCATCCAGGAAACTCGCAAGTTAACTTAATCCCAAATCTAAAATCCAAAACTGTCAAGTCCAAAATCCCAAGTCTAAAATCTAAAATCTAAAAGCGATTATGGGCATTCGTTCTTACCGACCTTATACCTCCAGCACCCGGGAACATACCGTCTCGGACTTCGCTGAGATTACCAAGTCAGAGCCTGAAAAGTCTCTAACTAGCAACAAGCACACCAAACAAGGCCGCAACAACCGAGGCGTCATTACCTGTCGCCACCGGGGAGGCGGTCACAAACGGCTTTATAGAACGATCGACTTCCGCCGCGACAAACACAGCATTCCTGCTACCGTCAAGGCGATCGAATATGACCCCAACCGCAACGCCCGCATCGCCCTTTTGTTCTACAAAGACGGCGAAAAACGGTACATCCTGCACCCGCTCAACTTAAACGTCGGTACAGTAATTGTCTCAGGCCCAGACGCGCCGATCGAAATTGGCAACGCCCTACCCCTGAAGAACATTCCCCTCGGTACCAGCGTCCACAACGTCGAGCTAGTACCAGGAAAAGGCGGACAAATCGTCCGTTCCGCAGGCTCCAGCGCTCAGCTAATGGCAAAAGAAGGTAGCTACGTCACCCTCAAACTGCCATCCGGCGAACAACGGAAAGTCCGCGCCGACTGCTACGCTACGATCGGTCAAGTTGGCAACACAGACGCCAGAAACATCAGCCTTGGTAAAGCAGGCCGTACCCGCTGGAAAGGTCGCAGACCAACCGTTCGCGGTAGTGTAATGAACCCGGTGGATCACCCGCACGGTGGTGGCGAAGGCAGAGCGCCCATCGGGCGTCCGGGGCCTATGACTCCTTGGGGCAAACCAGCATTGGGTGCCAAAACTCGAAGCAAAAACAAGCGCAGCGACGCTTTAATCGTCCGGCGCCGTCGCAAATCTTCCAAGCGTGGGAAGGGCGGCAGACAAAGTTAAGGAAGAAGGAAGAAGGAAGAAGGAAGAAGGAAGAAGGAAGAAGGAACAACGAAAAAGTTGTCCGTACTCTTTTATTCCTGCAACTTTCTTCCCTATTCAATTCCAACTACTAATTACTAATTACCAAAACCATGTCTCGATCGTTAAAAAAAGGCCCATTTGTCGCAGATCATCTGATGACAAAGATTGAAAAACTCAACGCCGCAGGCCAAAAACAAGTAATTAAAACTTGGTCGCGATCTTCCACAATCCTGCCTCAAATGGTAGGTCACACGATCGCAGTTCACAACGGCAGACAGCACGTCCCAGTCTACCTGACAGACCAAATGGTAGGTCACAAACTCGGAGAATTCTCCCCCACTCGCACCTTTAGAGGTCACGCGAAAAGTGGTGATAAAAAGGCGAAAAGATAGCCAAATTAGGTGACAGGTAATAGGTAATCGAAATTTTTTCATTCAATTACCAATTACCTTTTTCCCAATTGCCAATTACCTACTTACCCAAATCGAAATGGTTATAGATACCACATCCGAAATTAAGGCGATCGCCCGTTACATCCGGACATCGCCCTTCAAAGTGCGCCGAGTCCTCGACCAAATTCGCGGCAAAAGCTACCAAGAAGCGCTGATTTTACTCGAATTCATGCCCTACCGCGCCTGCGAACCAATCGTTAAAGTTTTGCGATCGGCAGTAGCCAACGCCGAACACAACGCAGGATTGGACAAAACCAAGCTCGTAGTCTCTCAAGCTTACGCAGACCAAGGCCCAGTCCTCAAACGCTTTAGACCCCGCGCTCAAGGTCGCGCCTACCAAATCCGCAAGCCAACTTGCCACATTACGGTAATAGTTGCTCCGCTTTTAGAAGACTAAACCACGGAAAAACGTAATAGGTAATAAACAGCTTAAAGTTGACCAAAAATCGGTAATCATCAATTACCAATTACCAGTTACCAATTACGAATTACCAATTAACTCATCAAATATTATGGGCCAAAAAATACATCCAATTGGTTTTCGTCTCGGCATTACCCAAGAGCACCGCTCTCGCTGGTTTGCTGACCCGAAAAACTATCCAGAACTCTTGCAAGAAGACTTCAAAATTCGCAAGTACGTCCGCAAAACCCTCAGTAATGCTGGTATTTCCTCGGTCAGAATTGAGCGCAAAGCCGATCAAATCGACCTAGAAGTCTTCACCGCCAGACCAGGCGTAGTCGTAGGCCGTGGCGGAGCAGGTATCGAAACTTTGCGCGTCGGTTTGCAGCAGCAACTCGGCAACAACCGCCAAATTCGCATCAACGTCGTTGAAGTTCAGCGCGTAGACGCCGATGCCACACTGATCGCAGAATATATCGCCCAGCAACTAGAACGGCGCGTATCCTTCCGCCGAGTAGTCCGCCAAGCAATCACCCGCGCTCAAAAAGTCGGCATTCAAGGCATCAAAATTCAAGTTAGCGGACGCCTCAACGGCGCAGAAATCGCCCGTACAGAATGGACGCGCGAAGGCCGAGTCCCCTTGCACACCCTGCGGGCCGACATCGACTATTCCTACTGCACCGCTCAAACCATCTACGGTATTCTCGGGATTAAAGTTTGGGTTTTCAAAGGCGAAATTATTCCCGGACAGGAACAAGAAGCCGCACCAAATGCAGCCGTGCCCCGCACCAAACAAAAGCGCCGCCGTCAGAACTTTGAAGATCGATCGAACGAAGGCTAACAGTCAATTGACAATTGACAGTTGACAGTTGACAGTTGACAGATCCCGGGCGAGTAAGTTCGTGCTGTCCGCTATACCGATTACCAATTACTGAATTCCCCAGTCATGTTAAGCCCTAAAAGAACAAAATTCCGCAAACAACAGCGCGGGCGAATGAGCGGTATTTCCACCCGCGGCAGCTCAGTTAGCTTTGGCGACTTTGCCCTCCAAGCCGTCGAACCAGCCTGGATCACTTCCCGCCAAATAGAAGCCGGACGGCGTGCCATGACCCGCTATATCCGCCGGGGTGGCAAAATCTGGATTCGCATTTTCCCCGACAAACCAGTCACCCAGCGCGCAGCAGAAACCCGGATGGGTTCTGGTAAAGGCGCACCGGAATTTTGGGTGGCCGTCGTCAAACCCGGTCGGATTATGTTTGAAATTGGTGGCGTCACTGAAGAAATTGCCCGCGAAGCAATGCGTTTGGCATCTTTCAAATTACCGATTAAAACCAAGTTCATCACCCGCGAAGAAAGCCCGTCATAGTGGCGATCGAAGGTAGAATTAGGTCTGCATTCGTCAGAAATTTAAAATCTGGCACGTACAACTTTTTTTCCCTTCGGTCTTCAGCATCAGAAAGAATTCTGTCTTCACTAGACCGCTAACGATAAAGCACACAACTATGTCTTTGACCAAGATTAAAGAAGCTAGAGAATTAAGCGATGCAGCAGTAGCAGAGCAAATTTTAGCCGTCAAGCGCCAACTAATGGACTTGCGGCTTCAGCAAGCTACCGGCCGCATGGAAAAGCCTCACCTGTTCAAGCACGCCAAACACCGGCTGGCTCAATTAATGACAGTTGAACGCGAACGCCAAATCGCTGCTGAGGCAGCTCTCAAGTCTGCTCCCACCGCAGTCAGCGAGTAGTTAGCAGCAGCCGAGCCGAGGTTCGCACAGTAGTTCAAAAAAACTCAATTGCACAACAACAATAGGTAGGTATGGCAGTTAAAGAACGAGTTGGCGTAGTAGTCAGCGACAAAATGAACAAAACCGTCGTGGTAGCGATCGAAAACCGCTCCTCCCACACCAAATACGGCAAAATCGTAGTCCGCACCAAGCGCTACAAAGCTCACGACGAAGAAAATAAGTGCAAATCGGGCGATCGTGTCCGCATCACTGAAACTCGCCCTCTGAGCAAAACCAAACGCTGGACGGTTGCTGAGATTTTCGGTGCAACAAAGGGTTAACAGTTAATTTCTAATTGCTCGCGTAGTGCGATCGGCTTTCTCGATCGATCGACCCTGTGATTAACCATCAATTAGCAGCAATTAGCACTTAGCAGTTAGCAAGCATCAAATTACCTTTTCCCCAATCACCATGATTCAACCCCAGACATACCTCAATGTCGCCGACAATAGCGGAGCCCGCAAGCTCATGTGCATCCGCGTATTGGGAGGCGGCAACCGTCGCTACGGCGGAGTCGGCGATGTCATCATTGCCGTCGTCAAAGACGCCATCCCCAATATGGCAGTCAAAAAATCCGATGTCGTCAGAGCCGTCATTGTCAGAACCCGCAAAGCCTTGCGTCGCGACAGCGGCATGAGCATTCGTTTTGACGACAATGCAGCCGTGATTATCAATCCCGAAGGCAACCCCAAAGGCACTCGCGTTTTCGGCCCAGTAGCCCGCGAACTGCGCGACAAAAACTTTACTAAAATCGTTTCCTTAGCCCCAGAGGTACTTTAAAATGTACGGAAAAAAGGGTAAACCAACTAGCGAACCGCAGCGCTACAGAATGCACGTCAAAGCAGGCGACACCGTGCAAATAATTACTGGCAAAGAGAAAGGAAAAGTCGGACAAATCTTAAAGACATATCCTAAAGTCAGCAAAGTAATTGTTAAAGGCGTAAATATCCGAACCAAGCACGTCAAACCCCAACAAGAAGGGGAATCGGGAAAAATCGTCACCTTTGAGGCTCCCATTCACAGCTCAAATGTGATGCACTATTCCGAAAAAGAGAAAGTCGCCAGCCGCGTCTGCTATACATTTAGTGAAGACGGCCGCAAACTGCGACAACTCAAAAAAACCGGAGAAATCCTCGATAATTAGTCATTAGTCCTCAGTCATTAGTCATTAGTCCTTAATTGGCAACTAACAACTGACAACTATCAACTGACAACTGACAAAGAACAATTCCCTGACCAAGCCCAGGGACAGTTAACGAAACACCAAAACTATGCCGGACAAACTCAAAGTTCTTTATCAAGGTAAAATCGTTCCCACACTGATGGATCAGTTTAAATATACTAATATCCATCAGGTTCCCAAACTTATCAAAGTTACCGTTAACCGCGGTTTGGGAGAAGCTTCTCAAAATGCTAAGGCACTGGATTCGTCGCTGAATGAAATTGCCATCATCACCGGACAAAAACCAGTGGTGACTCGCGCGAAAAAAGCGATCGCAGGCTTCAAAATCCGCAAAGGAGTACCAGTCGGCGTGATGGTGACGCTGCGGGGCGATCGGATGTACGATTTTCTCGATCGGCTCATCAACCTCGCACTCCCACGCATCCGCGACTTCCGCGGCATCAGTCCCAAAAGCTTTGACGGGCGCGGCAACTACAGCTTGGGTCTGAGAGAACAGCTAATCTTTCCAGAAATAGAATATGACCGCATCGATCAAATTCGAGGCATGGACATTTCAATTATCACCACAGCAAACACCGACGAAGAAGGACGCGCCTTGCTCAAAGAAATGGGAATGCCCTTCCGGGACAACTAAGCAGTAGAGTAAGGATCTTTCACATGGCAGCTAACGATACCATAGCAGATATGTTGACGCGCATTCGCAATTCTTGCATGGCGCGCCACCAAACAACACAAATTCCAGCTACAAAAATGACCCGTAGCATCGCCCAAGTTCTCAAAAACGAAGGCTTTATCAGCGAATTTGAAGAAGCAGAACCAGAAGGCGTAAAGCGAACTATAGTGCTTTCTCTAAAGTACAAAGGTAAAACTCGCAAGCCCATTATCACGGCACTTAAGCGAGTCAGCAAACCAGGACTGCGCGTTTACTCGAACCGCAAAGAACTGCCCAGAGTATTAGGCGGAATTGGCATTGCCATTATCTCCACCTCCAGCGGCATTATGACCGATCGAGAAGCTCGACGCCAAGGTTTAGGCGGTGAAGTGCTTTGTTATGTTTGGTAGTCATTAGTCATTAGTCATTAGTCAGTCGATTTTAGATTTTAGATTAACTTGCAGCATTCAATCTGCAAGCTTAAACAAAAGTCTAAGATTTGGGGATTATCCACTCATGAGTGTCGGCGAATTGTACTTGTTTATTACGAGTCATTAATCACGCATACCATGGAAAAACACTCAAAAGTCGATCGCTAAAGACTAATAACTAGATACTAATAATCAAACACTAAAAACTAAAAACAAAGGACAAAAACTATGTCGCGAATTGGCAAGCGTCCGATTAGCATCCCCACAAAAGTCACCATCACCCTAGACGGTCAAAAAGTAGCCGTCAAAGGCCCTAAAGGTGAACTTTCCCGAGTAATCCCCGCCGAAATCCTCCTAGGAATGGAAGGCGAGACTTTACTCGTTACCCGCCGGGACGAATCTCGCGTCGCCAGACAATTGCACGGCCTCTGTCGCACCCTTGTCGCCAACATGGTCGAAGGTGTATCCCAAGGCTTTCAGCGTCGTCTGGAAATTATCGGCACAGGTTATCGGGCACAGGTTCAAGGACGGAACCTGATTTTAAACGTCGGTTACAGCAAGCCCGTTGAAATGCCTCCTCCAGAAGGCATCACCATGGCAGTTGAAGGCAACACCAACGTCATTGTCTCCGGTATTGACAAAGAACTCGTAGGCAACACAGCAGCCCGCATCCGCGCGGTGCGTCCGCCCGAAGTTTACAAGGGCAAAGGCATTCGCTACAGCGGCGAAGTCGTCCGGCGCAAAGCTGGTAAAACAGGCAAAACAGGTAAGAAGTAACAATGAAGCTTACTCGCAAAGAATCAGTCCACCGCAGACACCGCCGCGTGCGGCGCAAGGTATTCGGCACCGCCGAACGTCCCAGATTAGCGGTATTTCGATCGTCCAATCACATCTACGTCCAGGTAATCGACGACACGGCACAGCACACTTTGGCTGCTGCGTCAACCCTCGATCCAGAATTGAAAGCCGAACTCAGTTCGGGAGCCAACTGCAACGCCAGCACCCAAGTCGGTCAGTTGATTGCCAAACGGTGTTCCAGCGCTGGCATAGTCAAAGTCGTATTCGATCGCGGAGGCAACCTCTATCACGGTCGCGTTAAAGCCCTCGCCGACGCAGCTCGCGAAGCCGGGTTAGACTTTTAGGAAGAAGCAAGAAGGAAGAAGGAAGAAGGAAGAAGGAAGAAGGAAGAAGGAAAAGAGAATCTATAACAAAATTCTTAATTCCTAATTGTTAATTTCTCTATACCAACTACCAATTACTAATCCTCAATTCCCCAAGGACAAAACATGGCAGAACAAAAAGAACAGCGCAACAAGAAAAAAAGCAATAACAACAAAGGGCGCGAAAAAGAATCCGAATGGCAAGAACGGGTTGTTCAGATTCGTCGCGTTACCAAAGTAGTTAAAGGCGGTAAAAAACTCAGCTTCCGCGCCATAGTCATTATCGGCAACGAACGCGGTCAAGTTGGAGTGGGAGTCGGCAAAGCTAGCGACGTAATCGGTGCCGTTAAAAAAGGCGTCGCTGACGGCAAAAAGCACCTAATTGAAGTTCCCCTCACCAAATCAAACTCCATCCCTCACCCGATCAACGGTGCAGGTGGCGGAGCCAAAGTTATGATGCGTCCAGCAGCACCCGGAACCGGGGTAATTGCAGGGGGAGCAGTGCGAACTGTTCTCGAACTAGCAGGAGTCCGCAACATCTTAGCCAAACAGCTAGGTTCAGGAAATCCTTTAAACAACGCTAGAGCCGCAGTCAACGCCCTTTCCACTCTTCGCACCTTATCCGAAGTTGCTCAAGAGCGCGGAATTCCAGTAGAAAACCTCTACGGTTAAGGACTAGGGAACTGGAAATTGTCAGTTTTGAGTATTAAGTATTGAGTTTTGAATAAAAATCTTTCATTCCTCAAAACTCAAAACTCAAAACTACCAATTACCAATTACCAATTACCAATTACCAACTATCAAAACTATGAGATTGCAAGACGCCCGACCAAAAGCGGGTTCCACAAAACGCCCGCGTCGCTTGGGTAGAGGTATTTCTGCCGGTCAAGGCGCGAGTTCCGGTAAAGGGATGCGCGGTCAAAAAGCTAGAGCCGGTAGCGGCACTAGACCCGGTTTTGAAGGTGGTCAAAATCCTCTTTACCGCCGCCTGCCCAAGCTGAAGAGCTTCCCTTTAGTGAACCGGAAAGAGTACACTACCATTAATGTAAGTAAATTAGCATCACTGCCAGCAAACACAGAAGTTACTCTCACCTCTTTGATCGAAGCAAAAATTGTCACTACTGACGACGGGCCGCTGAAAATCTTAGGAGATGGCGAACTGAATGTGGCTCTGCAAGTGCGCGCGGCGGCCTTTACCGCAGGTGCTCGCACCAAAATTGAAGCCGCCGGCGGAAGTTGCGAAGTAGTTGCGTGAAGATTTGAGGTTTGAGAGTTTGTCCAAATCTCAAATCCTCTCTTCTTGCTATCAGAAAATGATTTAGTCGAAAATCCCAAATCTAAAATCCAAAATCGTAACTATGGACGTTAGTAAAGAGAAAGCGCCAACTGCACAAGAGACGTTCATGCAGATGGCTCAAGCTGCTGGTTTGCGGGGCCGCATCCTCGTCACCATTGGCTTATTGATTTTAGTGCGCCTGGGTGTTCACTTGCCAGTCCCCGGCATCGATCGCGCCGCCTTTGCCCAAAACGTCCAAAATAGCCCTTTAATTGGCTTTTTGGACTTGTTTTCAGGAGGCGGGCTGTCAGCTTTGGGGATTTTCGCGCTGGGGATTTTGCCCTACATCAATGCTTCAATTATTGTGCAACTCCTAACTGCGGCTCTGCCAAGTTTAGAAGATATGCAGAAAAATGACGGCGAAGCAGGGCGGCGCAAGATTTCTCAAATTACTCGCTACGTTTCTTTGGGCTGGGCTATTCTGCAAAGCATTGGCATTGCGATTTGGGTCAGCCCTTTTGCTCAGACTCCATCGGCTTTTTTCATCCCCCAGACTGCTTTGGCTCTGACAGCAGGGTCGATGTTTGTGATGTGGATATCGGAAGTGGTGACGGAGCGAGGTATTGGAAACGGAGCATCACTGTTGATTTTTATCAACATTGTGTCGGTTTTACCGCGCTCTTTGGGACAAACTTTTGAATTGGCTCAAAGTGGCGACACGCAAGTTGTCGGCCGCGTAGTTGTTCTGCTGCTGGTCTTTTTGGTGACGATTGTCGGGATTGTTTTTGTTCAGGAAGGTACTCGCCGCATTCCGATTATTTCTGCCCGCCGCCAAGTCGGTCGCAAAGTTTATCGGGAGAGTCGCAGTTATCTACCCCTGCGCTTGAATCAAGGCGGAGTGATGCCGATTATTTTTGCATCTTCGGTGTTGATTGTGCCTTCTTTCCTTGCTCAGTCTCTCAATCAGCCGTTTTTGGTTCAAGTTGCTAATGTGTTGAGTCCGAACGGCCCTGCGCCTTGGGCTTACGCGCTGTTTTATCTGACTTTGATTCTGTTCTTCAGCTATTTCTACGCTTCGTTGATTGTCAACCCCGTAGATATGTCTCAGAACTTGAAGAAAATGGGTGCCAGTATTCCTGGGATTCGTCCCGGTCAGAAAACCAGCGATTATGTGGAGAAGGTTTTGAACCGTTTGACTTTCTTGGGAGCGATTTTTCTCGGTCTGGTAGCTATTGTACCAACGGCTGTCGAAAGCGCGATCGGCGTCCAAACTTTTAGAGGGTTTGGTGCAACTTCCCTACTGATTCTAGTGGGTGTGGCGATCGAAACTGCCAAGCAAATTCAAACTTACGTCATCTCCCAGCGATATGAAGGAATGGTGAAGTAATCGCAATGCAATTGATTTTTATGGGGCCTCCAGGGGCGGGAAAGGGAACTCAGGCTCAGGTTTTAGCCGCTCTCTGGAAAATACCCCACATTTCTACGGGTGACATCCTTCGCGCCTGCGTGGTGGCGAAAACTCCCTTGGGTGTAAAAGCTAAATCCTACATGGATGCTGGTGAGTTGGTTCCCGACGAGTTATTGATGGATATCGTCCAAGAACGCATGAATGAACCAGATGCTGGTGCGGGCTGGATTCTCGACGGATTTCCCCGTACTGTGGCGCAGGCAGCGTTTTTTGACAAACTGCTGTGTGATGTTGGTACTGAGGGAAGTAAGTCTGGAAAGGATTGCGATCTGCGAGCTGTCAATTTGGACGTACCTGACAATGTTTTGGTGACTCGCCTGCTGTCGCGGGGCCGCCAGGATGACAATGAGGAGACGATCCGGCGCCGGTTGCAAGTTTATCGCGAGCAAACTGAGCCTTTGATTGAGTTTTATAGCGCTCGCGAACAGTTAGTTGCGGTTGATGGCGATCGCGATATGGAAGTAGTCACCGCAGAACTGCAACAAGCGCTCTCTGGCGACTCTTGAACCCTCGCAATACAGCTTGTTACTCACCAGCTTTTGCTAAGATATGTTAACTAGGAGCTTTTTGTGCTATCAGGTTTTGTGAGGGTTGCTAGAAACAGGATTGAACTCGATTTTACTTGCTACAACTTTACTCAAGTAAAGCTGAAGCAAGGGGTTAATTGAGTCAAGCAGTCGATCGAGTTACCCGAATTATTGCCCCGTTCGCCTTCAACCCGCCCAAAACGGATACAAGCCACCGACAATCGTCGAGATCCCAAATTTTAGACCGAAGTTCCTGCTCCTTTGATGCATCTGTGGAGTAAATCTAAAATCTAAAATCTAAAATCGGCCGCTCCTTACTTGGTAAATAGGTTTTGAAGCAAACGCTGGGACACTCCTAGTTAATCAAATGTAGAGTTGAGGTAAATACCAAATTGTCTAAGCAAGATTTAATTGAAATGGAAGGGACAGTGACGGAATCACTGCCGAATGCGATGTTTCGCGTTGACCTAGATAATGGGTTTAACGTGCTAGCTCACATTTCCGGCAAGATCCGCCGCAACTACATCAAAATTCTGCCTGGCGATCGCGTCAAAGTTGAATTAACTCCCTACGACTTGACCAAAGGCAGGATTACTTATCGCCTTCGGAAAAAATAGGCTTAGATAAAACTTTCTAAAAACTAATTCTAAGTTTAATTAGAGAGAATTTGGTAAAAAGCTTCAAATTTATGCTATAATGCTACGTTTGTAGTGTTGCCGAGAAGGGCGTCAACAACCCAGCGGCGTACCGGGTTAAGTCATTGCTACGCCGTTTAAGTATCGATCGCCAACATTCTGGCGCAAGCGAACTTTACCCAGCAATGGGAGTGGGTGCAAGCGATCTCCTTCAAAAAACAACCCGCACTTTATACAATTTAATCGAGGAGAGGCCTACACCTTGCCCAGCCTCTCCTCCCACCGCTCTACGGGCCAGCGTGCGTGCTCTCCGGTAGAGCGGGGTTCTCCAGGCAGGAAGAAAGATGAAAGTTCGAGCATCTGTCAAAAAAATTTGTGAAAAATGTCGCGTCATCCGCCGTCGCGGTCGAGTGATGGTGATATGTACTAACCCGAAACACAAACAGCGCCAAGGTTAGAAAACGGGAAAATTGGGCTGGGCAATGCACGCAGGTGCTGCCTAATTCAATATTGTAGCCAAATAGGAAAACTAGGGAGACAAAAAGTGTGGCACGGATTGCCGGTGTAGACCTTCCACGCGATAAGCGCGTCGAAATAGGTCTGACATACATTTACGGAATAGGTCTGTCGCGGGCCCAAAAAATTATCGCTGCAACAGGCGTAAATCCTGACACTCGCGTCAAGGATTTAACAGAGGCCGACGTGACTACTCTACGGGCTCATGTAGAAAGCACCTACCAAATCGAAGGAGACCTCCGGCGCTGGGAGTCAATGAACATCAAGCGCCTGATGGATATCGGGACTTACCGCGGTCGGCGTCACCGTTTGGGTCTGCCGGTGCGGGGTCAACGAACCCGTACCAACGCCAGAACCCGTCGCGGCGTCCGCCGTACAGTGGCGGGCAAGAAAAAAGCACCGTCCAAGAAATAACAGCAGTTTGCAGGAAATTTATGTTCCTGCTGACTGTTTCCCCGCCTTTGGGGAGAGTAATTCAATGAAAACGATAAAGAGACTAATATGCCGCCACGACAACAAACAGGCAAGAAATCTGGTGCAAAAAAGCAGAAGCGTAACGTACCGAATGGGGTAGGCTACATCCAGTCTACCTTTAACAATACGATTGTGACTATTACCGACCTAAATGGCGAAGTAATATCCTGGGCATCAGCAGGTTCCAGCGGTTTCAAAGGAGCTAAAAAGGGTACTCCCTTTGCAGCTCAAACAGCAGCAGAAAGTGCAGCCCGCAGAGCCAATGACCAGGGAATGCGCCAAATAGAAGTAATGGTAAGCGGGCCGGGAGCAGGTCGAGAAACTGCAATTCGGGCCTTGCAAGGGGCGGGACTGGAAATTACCCTGATTAGAGATGTTACCCCAATTCCTCACAACGGCTGTCGCCCTCCCAAGCGGCGTAGAGTCTAAAACGATTTGAGATTTTAGATTTTAGATTTTGGATATTGGCTAACTGCTTAAAGTCAAAAACTAATGGTTCTAACTGTTGCCCCGTCCATCCAAAATCCGAAATCCGTTCAGGGGTATGCTCTGCAATCTAAAATCCAAAATCAAAAATCCAAAGTGGAAAAGGGAGGTCACTCCGTGGCGCAGTTTCAAATTGAATGTATAGAGTCTAACACTGACAAAGACCGCAGTCAGTACGGAAAATTTGTTCTAGAACCGCTCGATCGCGGTCAGGGAACAACTGTTGGGAATGCGCTCCGGCGAGTTCTGCTGTCAAATTTGGAAGGAACAGCAGTAACTTCAGTCCGCATCGCGGGCGTCAATCACGAGTTTGCCACGATCGAAGGGGTACGTGAGGACGTTCTGGAAATTCTCCTGAACATGAAAGAGGTTGTTCTAAAAACTCATTCCCAGCAGCCACAAATCGGTAGGTTGCGGATTGAGGGGCCAGTTACAGTTACTGCCGATCGATTCGATTTGCCCTCTGAGGTGGAATTGATCGATAAATCGCAGTACATTGCGACTCTCTCACCGGGATCTGTTCTGGAAATGGAATTCAGAATTGAAAAAGGCATCGGATATCGAGCAGTAGACCGCAGTCGCGATGATGGGTCGGCTTTGGATTTTCTCCAAATTGACGCCATCTTTATGCCGATTCGCAGAGTCAACTACAGCGTGGAAGATGCTCGGCTCGGTGGCAGTTCTGAGAAAGACCGGCTGGTTATGGAAATCTGGACTGATGGCAGCGTGACTCCTCAAGAAGCTCTGAGTCAATCTGCACACATCCTGGTAGATTTATTTGCACCTCTCAAAGACATCACCCAAGATTCTCTCAAACCCGAGTATCCAGGTGAGGCCGATCCTACGAGCCAAATTCCGATCGAAGAATTGCAGTTGTCAGTCCGGGCTTACAACTGTCTCAAGCGGGCTCAGATCAACTCAGTTGCAGACTTATTGGATTATACCCAAGAAGACTTGCTCGAGATTAAGAACTTCGGGCAGAAGTCCGCAGAAGAAGTGATTGAAGCTTTACAAAAACGCTTGGGCATTACTTTGCCACAGGAAAAATCAGCTAAAAGTTAATCAACGGGTAACGGGTAAAAAAGTTCTGCATTTTCAGTGCGTGAGTTCTTCAGAACCAAGAAGAATTCACCCCCGAGTTCGCAGACTGTCTATCCCCGCGCCCAATTACCAATTACCAATTACCAACTGCTATGCGTCACCGCTGTCGCGTCCCCCAACTAAACAAACCGGCTGACCAGCGCCGCGCCATGTTGCGCTCGCTGACCACCGAATTAATCCGCCACGGTAAAATCACTACCACTCTCGCCCGCGCCAAAGCGCTGCGTCCAGAAGCGGACAGAATGATTACCTTGGCCAAAGATGGCTCCTTGGCCGCTCGCCGGCAAGCTATGGGCTATATCTATGACAAACAGTTAGTACACGCCTTGTTTGAGGCTGCCCAAGAACGGTACGGCTCGCGCAACGGGGGCTACACCCGCGTAGTGCGAACTGTCCCCCGCCAAGGAGACAATTCCGAAATGGCGATCGTTGAACTGGTTTAATGCAATTTTGGGTGGGAGATTTTTGATTTATGACTGACAATCCAAAATCCCCAATCGAAAATGCCCGATCGACACAACGCATTGCTTTGGTAATCCAATACCTCGGCACTGACTTTCACGGTTGGCAGCGACAGCCGAACCAGCGTACAGTACAAGAAGAAATTGAAACAACAATATCGAATGTGCTGGAACGCCCGGTAACGCTGTACGCGGCCGGGAGAACGGATGCGGGAGTTCACGCCGCTGCTCAAGTAGCCCATTTTGATGCTGATGGCCCAATTCCGGCTCACCGCTGGGCAAGCGTTCTCAACTCTCGACTGGCAAAAGATATTTTAATTCGAGCTTCGGCAAAGGTGGAACCTACCTGGCACGCTCGGTTCTCAGCCAGTTGGCGGCGCTATCGCTACACCCTTTATACAGACCCGATTCCTAATCTGTTTGTGCGTCCTTATGCTTGGCACTGCTATCACGCACCTGTGGACGAATCTTTGATTCAGGCAGCTTTGACACCGCTGATCGGGCGGCATCACTTGGCGGCTTTCCACCGCGCGGGGTCTGCACGCCCCCATTCTTGGGTGGACGTACAAGCGGCAGAGTGTCACCGTTCTGGGCCTCTTATCTATATTGAGGTTCAGGCGAGCGGGTTTCTGTACGGGATGATGCGCCTGCTGGTGGGGTTGCTGGTGCAGGTGGGTCGGGGGGAAAGGGCGATCGACAATTTCACTGATATCTGGGTCAACGAACGCCGAGAAATGGTAAAATACGCCGCTCCCGCTCAAGGTTTATGCCTGTTGCGGGTTGGCTATCAGGACTTTCCCTTTCCCACCGATGTTTGGTACGACACTCAGCCCAAATTAGTTATTGGTTATTAGTTATTAGTTATTAGTTATTGGTTATTAGTTATTGGCAACAACTAACAAATAACAACTAACAAATAACAACTGACAACTAACAAATAACAATTAACAAATAACAACTGACAACTAACAATGAACAAAACTTACGTCCCTACTAAAGACTCCCTAGAGCACAAGTGGTACGTGGTCGATGCCGCCGACCAGCGGCTGGGCCGTCTCGCAACTGAAGTTGCCATGTACCTCCGGGGTAAACACAAACCCACTTACACTCCTTCAATGGATACCGGCGATTTCGTAATTGTCATCAATGCTGACAAAATCGCTGTTACTGGCAAAAAACGCACCCAAAAAATCTACCGCCGCCACTCTGGCAGACCGGGCGGCATGAAAACAGAAACTTTTGCCAAATTGCAAGCACGTTTGCCCGAAAGAATTGTCGAAGAAGCGATTCGGGGAATGCTGCCTCACACATCTCTGGGCAGACAACTGTTTACTAAGTTGAAAGTGTACGCTGGCCCTAACCACCCGCACGCAGCTCAACAACCAGAAGAATTAATTGTTCACACGATTCCGGGAGGAAATGAGTAATGCAAGCAACAGATACCGGCCGCGCTGTGTACTGGGGTACAGGCCGCCGCAAGTGTTCCGTAGCGCGGGTACGTTTGGTTCCCGGCACAGGCGTACTGACTGTCAATGGTAAAGAGGGAGATTTGTACCTGCAATTCAACCCCACTTATTTGGCACTCGCTAAGGCTCCTTTGGAAACTTTGGGTCTAGAAAATGAGTACGACATTTTGGTGAAAGTCGAAGGCGGCGGCCTGACAGGTCAAGCTGACTCGATTCGTTTGGGTGTCGCTAGAGCACTTTGTCAGTTAGACCCGGACAACCGGAAACCTCTGAAGATTGAGGGCTATTTGACTCGCGACCCGCGGGCTAAAGAACGTAAAAAGTACGGTTTGCGGAAAGCTCGCAAGGCTCCTCAATACTCGAAACGTTAAACAGTTGACAGTTGACAGTTGACAGTTGACAGTTGACAGTTGAGCTTTTTAATACTGGGATTTAACTCTCCGCTAAGCCCTAGCGTAGTTCTCAAAACAATTCGGCTTCCTGGAGTGGAGGTTTTAAACCCTGAATATTTGCTAAGAGCAAGGAAGAGGGAAGAGGGAAGAAAGAAAAATTTTCTAGATTCCATCCTCCTTTTTTCAAGGTTTTTTTCAGATTCCTGATTCTGGTTTTCAAAGCAGATAGGGCAAAATTACGGCTGTTGTTGGCGTACAAGTCCGATGACGGCTAAAATGGTTGTAAAGTCAAAAATTAGAGAGTAAAAAAAATGGCGAAAGAAGGCATTCACCCTGAGTGGTATCCCGAAGCTCAGGTTTATTGCAACGGCGAACTTGTGATGACTGTTGGTTCGACTAGACCAAAGCTTCAAGTTGATGTCTGGTCGGGAAATCATCCTTTTTATACTGGCACTCAGAAGATTATTGATACTGAAGGTCGTGTGGAACGCTTTATGCGGAAATACGGCATGACGGAAGTAGAAATGCCGAAGGCAGATGCTATGTCGGGGCCGCTGAAAATGGAAGACCCGAAAGCAGATGCTGCTAAGGCTGCTGCTAAAGGCAAAAAGAAGAAGTAGCCGGATTGTCATTTGTCCGCAGTCGGTTGGAAGTAGTTTTTTTCTACTGGTAACTGACTGCTCTCGGATTTTGGATTTGAGATTTGAGATTGCTACGGCCCTTCCGCTGAGGAAAGATCGCGATTCTATCCCAACTTCTCTTCAATTCTAAAATCTAAAATCTAAAATCTATCCGCCCTCGGATTGGAGAGCTTAGACTGAAGAGTTGCTACGGCCCTTCCGCTGAGGAAAGATCGCGATTCTATCCCAACTTCTCTTCAATATCTAAAATCTAAAATCTAAAATCTAAAATCGATTGACGGAGGACATTTGACATGGCTGAATCTTATTTGCTGGATAAATTGAAGTCGGTGGAGCAAACTTTTCATGAGTTGACTCGCCGCATGGCTGACCCGGATGTCGCCAGGGATAATTATGAGTTCCAACGGGTGGCAAAAGCTCGATCGTCCTTGGAGGAAGTGGTCGATACTTTTGACCTGTGGAAAACTACTCAGGAAGATTTGGTGGGCGCGCGGCAAGTTCTTAAGGAAGCTGCGAGCGATCGAGAAATGCAGCTTATGGCCGGGATGGAAGTTGAGGAACTTGAGTCGAAGCTGGAGAGTTTGGAAAGTCGTTTGAAGGTGTTGCTGCTACCGCGCGATCCGAACGATGACAAGAATATTATGCTGGAAATTCGGGCGGGTACTGGCGGAGATGAGGCTAGTATTTGGGCGGGTGATTTGCTGCGGCTGTATTCGCGCTACGCTCAAACTGAAGGCTGGCAGGTGAAGTTGGTGAGCGAGTCACTGGCGGACATGGGTGGTTTTAAAGAGGTGATTCTGGAAATCACGGGGGATAGCGTTTATAGCAAGCTGAAGTTTGAGGCTGGAGTGCACCGGGTGCAGCGAGTGCCGGTGACTGAAGCTGGTGGCCGGGTGCATACTTCGACGGCGACGGTGGCGGTGATGCCGGAGGTGGATGAGGTGGAGATTCATATCGATCCGAAGGATATTGAGATGAGTACGGCTCGATCGGGCGGTGCTGGCGGCCAAAACGTGAACAAGGTTGAAACTGCTGCGGATTTGTTTCACAAGCCGACGGGGATTCGGATTTTCTGTACTGAGGAGCGCAGTCAGTTGCAGAATAAGGAGCGGGCGATGCAGATTTTGCGGGCTAAGCTCTATGATATGAAGTTGCGGGAGCAGCAGGATGAGGTGAAGTCGCGGCGTTTGGCTCAGGTTGGTACTGGTTCGCGATCGGAGAAGATTCGCACGTACAACTATAAGGATAACCGGGCTACCGACCACCGTTTGGGGGAAAATTTTTCGCTCAATAGTGTTTTGGAAGGGGATATTGAGGAGATTATTCAGACTTGCATTTCTCAGGATCAGCAGGAACGTTTGGTCGAGTTGGCTGCTTCTACTTCTAATTGATTGGTTGATGGGGAACTTAGGCGCATTGTTTGCTGAGCCTTTGTTCCCTGATGACTTGACGGATGTGGTTGAGTAGGGCTTCCCAAATTGCATCGGCGATCGCGACTGGATACTTGAAATGTTCGAGGTCATACTGTACGATTATTTCAAGGGGAGCTAAGGTTTGCTGGTTTCGACAACTGGCAATTGCTGCGATCGTCTCCTGTTGCCATCTGGCAAATAGTCTGTAGCTGAAAAAGGAACTGCATTTTTGTCCTTTCTTGTTCAGGTAAACGACTATTACTTGATGTTGTTTGGGGTAAACTTTGACTATGCGGTTGACAGGCATTCTCAGGGCTGCGGCTGTTTCTGTTTTGGAGATTTGCCAGCGCTGGGGTTTTAGCCAACCAGAGGCTGTGAGGCTTTGACGGGTGTTGCGTGTCTTGCGAGTCATTTTTACTGCCCCTGATTGGCTACAAATACAATTACGATTTCAAAAGTATTTATACTCTAACTGGTAAACTTTTTGCTGTCAAGCAAGAAAGACAGATTTTTTGGTAGATAAGTAAACTAGGAGTTGTGTTGATCTGGTGACTAATACTGTGGACGCAGAAGCTAGGAAGAAACTGAGCGAAGTTGTTAAGCTAGCCCGTGGCGACCTGAGTTTTAGCGCTTTTGGTAGGCTATTGGGAGTCTCTGGGTCTGCTGTTCAGTATTGGGAAAAGGGTCAGGTACTCCCGGATACGAAAAATTTGACTCAGATTGCGGCAAAAGCGGGCTTTACAATGGAAGAGTTGATGGCTCATCTCGAAGGTAAGCCAATGCCGGAACCTGTAAATACCAACGAGCTGCTGAAGAAAATTCAATGTATGCCGATTAGTGAGTTGGCGGTGATTGGTAGAGCCGTGATGGATAGACTCGCGGCGGCGGCTGAATCGTCTGGGAAATATAGTTGATTTATCAGTTTGTAGGTAGACTGGTAGATGCGATCGACTAGCTTTTAACTTGTGAACATCCAAAATAGACAAAAACTTAGTGAAATCATCAAAACTGCTCGTGGAACAATGAGTCAACGAGCGTTTGGTAAGCTTTTAGGCGTTTCTGCTACTGCTGTTCAACTTTGGGAAAGAGGCGATACGGTTCCCGATACTGAAAACTTGGGTAAGCTCGCAGCGAGAGCAGGCTATACTCTGGAAGAGTTTCTCAGCATTTTGGATGGCAATCCAGTCTCGCAACCACCAGAAATTAACGATATTGTCAAAAAAATTCAGTTTTTGCCTCTGAGTCAGGTGGCGCTAATTGGCAAGGCTGTAGCGGATAGATTCGCTGCGTCGGCTGAGGCTGCTGGGGAATGAGTTAGGATCGATCGCGATCGCCACTTTTGCGAAGTAGAGTGCGATCGCCCTTATGGACTGACGCACTCCGACAAAGAAACCGGGTTTTTACCTAATCTGTCGGTGACAACGCGTCTTTTCGTAAAAAACCCGGTTTCTGGACTCCTATCATCGCCCTTACGAAAAAAACACTCGCCCTATCTCTGACTCAATATGTCTAAAAACTCTTGGACAATGCGATCGGGTTCTTCGCGGCATCTGTTAGCGTCGCAGTAGTGGATGATGCTGATACCGTGAGATGCAAACTGGCGATCGCGCGTTTCATCTTTTTCTGTATCTGGATGCCATATTTCCAGAATTCCCCATTTGCCTTGGTGGAATATGAGGAAATCTGGTTCTTGGTTTTGTCTACCTGCGGGTGTGGTGAGGCGGGCTTTGGAGTTGGGGAAAAAGAGGGTGTTTGTGCGATCGAGCGCTTCGGCTATTTTTACTTGTTCTTCGCAGCGAAAGCGCAGATCGTTCCAGTGATAAATCCGTTCTTTTATGCTTGACAAGATTCCCTGGTTATGCGCGTTTTCAGGCTTGATAGTTTCATCTGATACTGTATTATAATCAGATATAGTTGCACCCTGTAAATCTGTTGATGAATCAGATTCACTTAAGTTGGCGAATGATATTCTGGCTCCGGTTAAATTAGCACCGCTGAGGTTAACTCCAATTACTTGAGTTCGATGTAATGTCACTTGATGTCGTCGCAAGTATCGCTTAAAAACAGAGCGTAAATTACTTTTTTTTACTTTTTCATCAAAAGCCTCTGAGAGTTGTTTCCAGAGTTTAGCCGCCAGCGCTTTTATGTATTCATCATTATATTGAGAGAGTTGAGAAATTTCCTCATAGGAATGTCTGCCTTCCCAGCATTGTCTAAAGATCAGCTCTTGCACGTCGTTTAAGCCTTCGCCATCGAGGAGAGTTTCTGCGATCGCGATTGCTTCATCAACGGTCATGGCTTAAGTTTCCTTAAAGTATATATCTGGTGAAATTTTGACAATAGGAGGCTATATCTTAGGAATTAAGGCTGATGTTCATTCAACCAATTGGTTAAATCTGAGGCTTCGGAAAAGTCCAAAAGCGCTTCTCCTAAATCCTCTAATTCTTCTACGGATAAAGTCTGAATTTGTTCTTGGATTGGAGGGGCGATCGGACCAATCCGTCGAATCAACAGGCGAGTGAGCAACGACAGCGCCTCATCTTTCCTTCCTTCAAGGAGGCCTAGTTGTCTTCCTTCAAGGAGGCCATCTTCGCGAATTTCTTGGTAAATCACAGAACCGCGCATAGTTTCTTTCCTAAATAGTTGTCTGATTAAGTCTTTTTCAAATCTCAAACCTGCGAGCACTTGGGTACAAGCGAGTAAATCTGCTTGTTGATTCGGTTCCTCTATTGTAGCAATCTGAGTAGCGATTTGCTCTAATAAAGTTCGCGGCGAGTCGGTTTGAGATAGTGTCGCGAATGGGAGCAAGCCGGGGACGGACAGCAGTAAAGCGGGGTCTTGTTCCCACAGGCGGATAACTCGATAGCCGTGTCGGGTGTTCGTATCTGTGTACTCCGATACAAAAACTTGTTCAGAGGCTGTTTGCTGCAAAAAGATTACTACTTGATTGATGGAACAGGAGTATTGCCGTTTGAGCCTGACGTAGTAGTCTAGCATTCTGAAGGCGATCGGCGGGTCGGAGTAGGGTCGGGTTTCAAATTCCAGATGTAGGATTTGGTTATCCGTTTGCAGGAAAACGAGAGAATCGGCTCGGATGGGTTCTTGAATTAGTTCGGTTTTGAGTACCTGAACGTCGGTGGGCTCGTCTATTGGTAGTAGCCAGCTCACGAAGGCGGCGGGGAATTTTTCTGCTAGATATTTGCAGGTGTTGTCGTAGGCCAAGGAAGTTGGGTTGTGAGGGGTTATTTAGAAGAGTTTAGCTCTAGCGGCATCTACCTGAGAAGGGATTTTAGGGCGATTTGGGGAAAGTCATTACTTTTTATCACTTTTTATCACTTTTTATCACTGACAAAGATGAGATCGTGTTGGTAAACTATTTTACCAATAGCTAGCGAGCACGGATTCACAACAAGTAGCAATATAACATAATGAATAAGCAATTCAAGCTGATACTTATCACATCTAGCATTATATATGCTGTGCTTTTTTCTACTGCAAGCTGGGCGCAGACCGTTTTGCAACAAATTCAGCAAACAGGAGTTTTAAAAGTTGGGATTAGAAAAGATGCTGTGCTTTTTGGCTATGAAGATGGACAAGGCTGGAAAGGCTATTGTACTACTTTTGCAGATTCACTAGCAAACAGCCTCAGCCGACAACTCAACAGAACTGTTACTGTAGCGGCTGTGCGTTCTACAATTCAAAATCGCGAGGCGATTGTGAGAAATGGAACTGTGCATATAGAGTGTGGTCCTAACACAATAAGCGGTACTAAAGAACAAGTCGAAAATATCAAATATTCTCAAGCATTTTTTATTACGGGAACACAGTTGATGGTCAAAAATCAAAATAGAAATGTCAACTTAGCAAATACAAGTATTGGCGTCCTGCAAGGATCTGCTAATTTAGCCGCAGTTGCCAGAGTATATCCTCGTGCTGAAATAGTACAATTTCCTGAAAGATATTTAGGCTTAACAGCAGTGTCGAACGGTAAAATCACTGCATTTGCGGGCGATACGATTCTTTTGATAGGAGAAGCCGTCAGACAAGGATTATCTGTAGATAATTTTGCTTTATTGCCCAGTCAACCTCTTTCCTGTGACGTATATGGGATGATACTTCCCGCTAACGATTCTCAGTGGCAAAATTCTGTTAATTCTTTCATCAATAGCAGTGAAGGAAAACAGGCTTGGGGTACTTGGTTTGGAGGATTAGTGCCTTATCTAAAAGCAACTATAGATTATTGCAGTAGATAACGGCACAAACAAAATTGCACAATTAAGTTGTTTAGAGGTTAAAAATGTCAGCAACATCAAAAAGTTGGGAACCTGTAATTTTCCCTATATTAGGCGTTATTGGTTCTGTTATAATAATGCTGTTAGCACGTTTATTTTTATTGTTCATAGTTAGACCATTTTTTGCATTTATCAAGGATTTTAATACTAACTTTTCTTGGCAAAATATATCAAACATAACTCAAGTAACAGGCATATGGTGGCTGGATATTGTTATTGCTTTAATTGCTTTTATTGTCATAGTCATAATTGGAGCTGGTTTTCAAGAAATTGATAGAGAAGCTGGAATAAGTGGTTTACCGTTCCAAATATTTTGGTATATTGTATTGGCATCATTTTTTTGTTTGGGAGCGGGAGCTGCTCCTTTATGTTATATAATTGGAATTGCTGCTGTAGATTTATTGATCTGTCCATTTGTAATTGTTTTGTGCTTTTTGAATACAATTTTAGATTATGGAAACTTGATTGCAAATTTATCTTCGGGAATTAGTCAAAGTATTTATATAGATGTTTTCACAGATACAAGTATTAAGTTCATAAAAAATGTTGCTTATGTTAATGATTTTACCGACTGGATGAGACAAGATGGAGTGAAAATAAATAACTTCTTAGACTATTGGTGGTACACTCTGAGAGCTTCTGTCTTAGGTTTTAGATTCGATGGATTTTGGCAGTGGTTGATTGCATTTCCCGTAAATATAATAGCTAGTATCACATACTTCGTATTATCATTTAAATTTACTTTTAATGGTTTGAGAGAGGAAATTGATAGGCGAGGTATATCACAGATTACTAATTCTGTAGTTTTTCCTTTAGCTTTTCTCATGAGTGCAATTTTAGCATTCATAGGCTTTTGGTGGATAACAGCAGGTTCTCAAGTAAAATTAGCTGTTTCACCTTCTTCTGTTGGAAGAGTTCAGCCAGCAATAAACCAAAAAAATCAAAGTCAAAGCCTGAGTTTGGGAGAACGATCTTTAATTCCAGGGAATGCCAATACCCAAAAACAAGCTGGTATAGCAGCCTTTGCAAAGGGTGATTTTGCTACTGCTGTAACCCAGCTAGAGTTCTACATAAAAGCTAATCGGAACGCTCCCGAAGCACTAATTTACCTCAATAACGCTCGTATTGGGAACAGTAAATCTCATACCATCGCTGTAGCTGCACCCATTGGGCAAGGCGGACAAAGCCTAGATACAGCTAATGAAATTATGCGGGGTGTTGCACAGGCACAAGATGAAGTCAATAAAGCTGGCGGCATTCAGAACATTCCTTTAAAAGTAATGATTGCTAATGATGGCAACGATTCCAAAGTAGCGACAGAAATTGCAGATGCCTTAGCCAAAAATCTATCTGTATTGGGCGTAGTCGGTCATTTTAGCAGTGATGCAACAATAGCAGCAGGAGAGGTTTACCAGAAAAATCAACTCTTGGCGATTTCACCTACCAGCACCTCAGTAAAAATTTCTGGGCTGGGTAACTATATCTTTCGCACAGTACCGAGTGATAAATTAGCAGGTCAATCTCTAGCAAATTATACAACTGGGCAGTTACGATTGCAAAGAATAGCAGTATTTTTTAATTCTGCTAGCAACTACAGCAAATCGCTGAAAAATGAATTGACGGATGCTCTAAATCAAAACGGTGTGAAAGTAACAGAGCAGTTTGACTTTGCTAGTTCTACTTTCAAGGCAAATGATAATGTAAAACAAGCAATTAGTCAGGGAGCAGAAGTAATTATCCTTTTACCAGATGCAGCATCTCTCGATAAAGCTTTACAGGTAGCGAGAGTGAATCAGAATCAATTACCACTACTGGGTGGAGACAGCCCCTACCAGATTAAAACTTTGGAAATAGGTAAACAGGATGTCGAAGGGATGGTATTAGCAATTCCTTGGCACAGAGAGGCAGATCCCCAAGCTGAGTTTACTAAAGATGCCGATCGCCTCTGGGGTGCAGATGTCAACTGGCGCAGCGCAATGGCTTATGATGCAACTAAAGCATTGATTGCTGCTTTGCAACAAAATCCCACTCGCAGTGGTGTCCAAAAAGCACTTTCAGCAACCAAATTCTCTGCTCAAGGTGCTTCGGGAATGGTAACGTTTTTGCCAACGGGCGATCGCAATGGGCCTATTCAACTGGTGAAAATTATTCGCGATGAAAATTCTCGTTCTGGTACTGGTTATGATTTTGTACCATTACAGTGAAATGCTTGATGAATGAGGGCTTTGTAGGCACGTTTCGCCTGCTTTGACAGTTTTTGAAGCCCGATCGCTCTCCAATGCAAATCCCTTCCACTCCATCATACTTTCAAGGATTCTCGCTGCTGCTCCCTACAAGGAACTCCATAAGCAGTATAAGGTCTAACATCAGGCGGTTGAAGCCCCAAAACAATTGATTTAGCCGGAATTCCCGCTGCAACTAACTCCTCAGCAATCAGGCGATCGGTATTATTTGCTTGAATCCACACCTGAGAGTCAATAATATCAATATGAATCACGCAATGGTGAATGCGCTGGTCGTTAAACCAACCTATATTTATTAACATATAGTGGTCATTTTCCAAATCAAAAATTGTGGCGTTTTGCGTCCCACTTTCACAAACGGGAATCTCAGCGTATTCAGTCAGGAGCTGCTTAACAAGTTGGCGATAAGTATTTAAGCTATCCATTGTACTATTTCCTCTGTTTTTGGGTTGAAAACAACAAGATTTAGGCGGTTATTATCTAGCAAAATCTGACCAAATTTTTGTCCTTCAAAAAGCTCGGTAAAAGCATTTAGTGGAATTGCAAGATACAGTTGTCTTTCTGATTCCGTCCGTTGTAAAATATCATGATAAAGAGTGTATTGACCCAAAGCTTGCTCTAAATCTGCAATTCTCGACTCTCTGATAAAACTTTTAACTTCAACCGCTATTTTGCGATCGTTGTTCTCAGCAGCTAATAGCTGTTCTGCACCAAGATCGATCGATAGGTTTCTCTTCGCCCAAGCCAAGGGATAGGGATCGTGGGTAATTGTCCAGCCAGCCTTAATCAGACCCTGTTTGACAACTTGATGATAAATGTCTTTTGCTGGCACGATCGCTTTAAGAGAGCGATCGAGGTTGATACTGACTATTGTAATGTATTGCATCAACTACAACAGAATAGGACTTACGCATCCATATCAAACAGTTCGCGATCGCACTCACACACCACAGAAACCGGGTTTTTTCGTGAATCTGCGACTCTGTACGAAGTATTTTTGTAAAAAACCCGGTTTCTGACTATGGTAATAAAATCTCAAATCCCAAGTGCGATCGCACTCATACACTCCTCGAAACCGGGTTTTTCGAGAATCTGGGGCTTTGTGACAAGTATTTTCCTAAAAAACCCGGTTTCTCGCTACCCGCGCGCCCAGGGCTATAAAATCCAAAATCTAAAATCTAAAATCCAAAATCCGATCGCCCGCCCAAACCCAAATCTTGCCAATGACTAAATTTAATTAAAATTTGTTAAGATTAACTCGACCTCAGCGCCGGCATCCCATCCGCCGCTAAACCTCCCCTTCCCCAGTCCCCACAACAATGCTGCGACTCGAACACATCAGTAAAATTTACCCCACAGGCGTCGTACTCAAAGATGTCACCTGGGAAGTCAAACCGGGCGATCGCATCGGCTTAGTAGGCGTCAACGGTGCCGGCAAATCCACCCAACTCAAAATCATCGCCGGCGAAATGGAACCCACCTCAGGCGAAGTCATTCGCCCCGCCAGCCTCCACATCGCCTACCTCTCCCAAGAATTTGAAATCGACCCCACCCGCACCGTTAAAGAGGAATTTTGGCGCGCATTCAGCGAAGCCAACGAAGTCCACGAATCCCTAATGGAGGTGCACCGAGAGCTCGAAGCCGCCACCCCAGAAAATCTCGACAACATGATCCACAAAATGGATCGGCTACAACGGCAATTTGAAGGCTTAAACGGCTACGGTTTAGAAGCCCAAATCGAGAAAATTTTACCAGAAATCGGATTTGAGCAAGAAGATGGCGATCGGCTAGTCAGCGCTTTCAGCGGCGGCTGGCAAATGCGGATGAGTTTAGGTAAAATTCTCCTCCAAAAACCCGATATCCTGCTGTTAGACGAACCTACCAACCACCTCGACTTAGAAACGATCGAATGGCTGGAAGTTTACCTCAAAGGGCTGACAACCCCAATGGTAATCGTATCCCATGACCGCGAATTTCTCGATCGACTCTGCACCCAAATAGTCGAAACAGAACGTGGCGTTTCCAGCACCTACCTCGGCAACTACTCATCCTACCTCCTGCAAAAAGCAGAAGCGCGCGAAGCCCAACTCAGCGCCTACGAAAACCAGCAAAAAGAACTCGACAAACAGCAAGCATTCGTTGAAAAATTCCGCGCCAGCGCCACACGCAGTACCCAAGCCAAAAGTCGCGAGAAGCAGTTAGACAAAATTGAACGCATCGAAGCCCCCACCGGCGGCTTAAAAACCTTGCATTTCCGGTTTCCCCCCGCACCCCGCAGCGGCCGCGAAGTAGCCATAATTGAAAACTTAGTACACACCTACGGCGAGAAAATCCTATTTTTGGGAGCAGACTTATTAATTGAAAGAGGCGATCGCATAGCCTTTCTCGGCCCCAACGGTGCCGGAAAATCTACATTGCTGCGCCTGATCATGGGTTTAGAAACGCCCACCGAAGGTACGGTAAAAATGGGAGGCCACAACGTCATCCCCGGTTACTTTGAACAGAATCAAGCAGAAGCCTTAGATTTGAATAAAAGCGTGATGCAAACCATTCACGACGAAGTACCCGACTGGAAAAATGAAGAAGTTCGGACTTTGTTGGGGCGGTTCTTGTTTAACGGTGAAACAGTATTCAAACACGTTGGCGCTTTAAGTGGTGGAGAAAAAGCCCGTCTGGCTTTGGCAAAAATGCTGCTGGAACCTGTGAACTTGCTAATTTTGGACGAACCGACAAATCACCTCGACATTCCCGCGAAGGAGATGATGGAAGAGGCGATTAAGAATTACGACGGCACTGTAATTATCGTTTCGCACGATCGCTATTTTATCTCTCAAGTCGCTAACAAAATAGTAGAAGTTCGAGACGGCGAGTTTCGGACTTATCTGGGAGATTACCATTACTATCTGGACAAAATAACTGAAGAGAAAGAACTAGCCAAGTTCGCCAAACTTGAAGCTGAGAAAGCTGCCAAGAAATCCGAGAAGGAAGCGAAGAAGAAAGCGGCGGCTAAACAAAAGTAAGTAACTTGACTGGTAGGGACACGGCAATGTCGTGTCCCGATATTGAATTGAGTCAATTTCAATATTAGAGCGCTTCTAAGCTGGGGCAGCATTTAAATAGGATGCTCGGAACGGGCTAGAAGCCCATTCCACAATATCTTTATTGATTTTTAATCCACAATTTAAATGTAGAACAGCTTATCATAGAAAAACTCATTAATAGTTTAACCCAAAATTCTATTAATCATTTGACTTGCCTGTAACTCGTGATGACAGCCACAGCAATTAATAATTTTAGCGAGAACCTCTGCCCCCTGATTTTTGTTTAAAGAATGGCTTCTGGGAACTAAGACACTCCTGCAAATCATCATCTAAATCTCTAGCAAAACCATAATCTGCCACATACTTAATCAACTGATTTACCGGGCCTAATAAGACAGTATCTGTATCTTGTTGCGACAGAAACGTACCGTCAAATCCGTTGATTTTGTAAAAATCTTTGCGGTTAGTATCCGCCGTAACGGAAGCCACAGTAACTCCGTTAGAAGAAAAGCCTTTGAAGCAGATTCTCTTTTCTGTTTGAGCAATCTGAATGTATCGAGAACCGCCGCCGTGATAAATTCCCACCTGTAACGGTAAAGCAGCTAAAGCATTCTCAGCCCCGATGCTGCTCAAAAACAAAACTATAAATCCCAGTTTGGTACAACAGTGCCAAAACTTCATTTGTGATTCCCTCTAATCCAATTAATATTGAAATCTTAACCCAAAATTTTATTAATTATTTGATTTGCCTGCGACTCGTAACTCCCGCCAAACAAATTAAAGTGATTCAAAATATGATATAAGTTGTAAAGCGTTTTGCGCTTTTCATAGCCTGAATCCAGCAACCAAACTTCATTATAACCTCGATAAAATGCTGGGGAAAAACCGCCGAAAAGTTCCGTCATCGCAATATCGACTTCTCTGTCGCCCCAATAAGTCGCGGGGTCAAAAATTACTGGTTCCCCCGCAGCAGTTACCGAGGCATTTCCTCCCCACAAATCCCCATGAACTAAGGAAGGTTGAGGTTTGTAACCCTCCAATAACTTGGGAATAGCTGCTAGCAAAGTTTCCCCTCGACTGAAATTTCCACCACGACGCCTAGCCAACTGTAACTGATAACCAATCCGATGTTCTGTCCAAAATTCTGCCCAATCAGCAGTCCAGTTATTAATTTGAGGAGTTGAGCCGATCGCATTATTCCTATCCCAACCAAAACATCCCCTTAGCAAGGATGAATTCGCCTTTTCTCCCCCCGTTAGCAAGGATGAATTCGCCTTTTCTCCCCCCCTTAGCAAGGGGGGGCTGGGGGGGGTGTATTTGTGCATTTGAGCCAGTTTGCGTCCCATTTGGGCCCAGGCTATCTCGCTCCCGCCACTTCGCAAATCCAGCCATTCCAATACAATATAAGCAGAATTGCCCTCAGTTCCCCAGCAAATCGGTTGAGGAAGGCGAATAGTCTGAGTTTGGGCCATTTGCTGCAAACCCAGCGCCTCAGTTTCAAACATGGCGACTTGGGAAGCTTGATTGATTTTGGCGAAATAAGTGCGGGTACTGCTGTTGATAGCATAGCCTTGGTTGATGCAGCCACCGCTGACTGAACGGCGGTTGTCTATTGAAAATGTGTCTCCGGTTGCTTGGGAGATGTGTGCTGCAATTTTGTGCCACATAGCATCAAATGGTTTTGAGGGCGATCGCCATTAGTGTATCTGACTGGCGACACTTTACTGCGATTAATCGATCGCAGATCGGACACAATAGAATTATTCGACCGTCTTTTTTGTGGATATATCTTAATATCATGTGGGGTCGATTACCATAACAAAAAACTGTTCGTAGTGCGGACTTCAGTCCGCAATATGCTGCGGACTGAAGTCCGCACTACGAACGGCGATATTACTCGCGAACCGCCTGAAGATGACCAGAATAATTCGGTATGCCCAACAGCGGTTCGGGAGTGGCTAGACAATGTAGGGAGAGTCGATCGCCTTGGCGCGATTAATTGCTACCAATGTCTGGTAAATCAAAGCCGAAATCTCAGCCCGGGTGATGTCTCGCTGCCCAGAAAGCCGATCGCGCGCCGGATAGTTTACTACAATCTTCAAAGCTGTTGCTGTGGCTGCGGCGCTTAAAGCAAAATTAGGAATTTGATTGCGATCGGTGTAAACTTTCAAAATATCGGGATTGCCACCCTTAAGTTGTAAACCATTAACCAAAGATACGATCGCCTCTGTCTTCGTCAAATTCTGATTCGGGCCAAACTTCAACCCCGGAAACCCCGACAAAAACCCCGCCCGATTCGCCCGATCGATCGCACTTCTCGCCCAAAAACTCGCCGAAACATCAATAAAATTGGTAGCCGCCGCCTTCGGAATCGGACTAAATGCACTCACCAAAAGCGCCGCATATTGAGCGCGATTTAAACTGTTGTCAGGCCCGAAAGAACCATCAGGAAAACCGCTAATTATATTCGCCGCAGCCAAAGCTTCAATAAACTTTTCTGCCCAATGTCCAGAAATATCGCTGAACCTGGAACCGCCGATATTTGGATTGCCGCCAGCCTTTCTCACCGCAGCTTGCACAGCTTTTAAAGCATTCACTTTCCCGTAACCGAACCAATCGCTGCGGCGAGTATTAGCATCGTAATTTCCCAGGCGATTCCCCAACTGCGGATCGGCATCGGCATCGACAATTTTGTCAGCAGTTTGTTCGAGAATTCCCCGCACTTCCCGCGCCGTCAAACGAGGGTTTGCCGAAAGCACTAAACCTGCCACTCCAGCGACTACTGGAGTGGCGCTGGAAGTGCCGCCAAAGCTATCGGTGTAGTCCCCCGAGTCGTAGCCGGCAACCCCGACGCGATCGGCAGTAAACACCCCCAAACCTGGCAAATACTCCGACACCTCCGGCGCAGTCGCAATAAATCCGGTTTCTGGTAGCCAGGTTCCAGGCGGTGCGTTGTTGCTGGGCGCGCAAACCGAGATGCTGGTGCCCCAATTGCTGTAGGCTGCTTTTTTGTTGAGGGAAGTGGAATGCCGCCCACAACGTTATTTGGCCAGCCTTTCTCGTCCACAGTCCCGTTAACGGGGCGGTTGGCATTCCCCGCAGCAAACAGAATCACGCAGCCTCTGCCGCCCCGCCCTTGGGTTGCTGCTTTGGTGATAGCGGCGCTTTGGCGTAGGGAAAGCGGATAGTAAACTGCCCCAGGCCCCCAACTGCAAGAGATGACGGCGGCGCCTTTGTCGATCGCCCAATTGAAGATTTTTTCGATCGACTCGTCATCGAGAAAACCCGTGGTACGGATCGGCATCACGGCGCATCCGGGGGCGACGCCGACAGTACCTTTACCGTTTTCTTCCGCAGCGGCGACACCGGCGCAACTTGTCCCGTGGTTGTCCGATTCAGCAACCGGCATCGGGGAAGTGTCGCCGTCTTTGAAATCGATGGGCGAGACGATTTTGCCTTGGCCTTGAAAATCGGGGTGCGTCAGATCGACTGAATCATCGGCGATCGCAATTACGATCGATCGCACGCCGCGAGTCATATCCCAAGCTGGTTCTGCATAAATTTGAGCGCCGCTGACAACTCCGTCACCGCCTTTGTTATTGAGATACCACTGTTTGGGATAAAGCGGATCGCGGGGTGTATAATGTTGCTGAGTTTCTAGGATAATATTGGGTTCCGCCACCAAAACTTCTGGATATCTTGTCAAGCGGTTGGCAATTTTAATCGGGTTTTCGGTTGCTTGTTTGGTGACTTCGCAGACGAAGGTATTGGGAATGCCTTCGACTGGCCGGATTATTGTTAAATTTGCTGCATTGGCGATCGACTTTCGCGATTCTTCGTTTACTTGTTCGCCAAATTGAATAGTAATGCGATCGGTTAAATAAAAGAATGTGCTCGGATTGTTTGCGGGACAATAGACATGGCTAGCAAAAACTACAGCATCGCTGGCGCGGGCGGCTTGCATTGCTGCATCTAGGTTTTCCGGCGCCACTAGATATTCTTCCAGATTACTTTGGCCGACGCGACGGTTAAGTTTTGCCTGATTTGTTGCAGCCCAATTATTTGATGTCGATGCTGTCGCTGACGGACGGACTGTAAAGCGGTTTGGAACTTTTGACAGCAACAACTCATCGCCGCCGCGCTGCAAAATCACTGCCAGACTTGCTTCGGGAACTCCGATACCTTGATAATTTTGTAAGGTATTTGCGGAAAGTGCGATCGGTTGTGTCATTAGAAATGCCCCTGTTCAGTTTTCATCCAGTATTTACTATATTTCTGAAGAACAGGCAAGATGCCTGTTCCACAAAGACTGAATCTTCTTGTGGGGAGTAGGGGTTGGGCTTTGAACCCGCCCCAAAAAAAGACTGAATCTTCTTGTGGGGTGGGCATCCTGCCCGCCCCAAAAATGCCGATCGACAAAGATCGAACAACTACCATCAAATAAATACGCTAGGATTAACGTTAAAAAAATCTCCCAGCGCCTTAGCTTGCGCCTTGCTAATCGCCCGTTTCCCATTAACCACCTCAGAGACTACTCCTTTGGAACCAATCACGCCGACTAAATCAGCTTGTTTGAGTTCGCGAATTTCCATGAAATGCAATAGAACATCCCGGGGAGTCACTTCTGGATCTGGGTAATATTTTGATTCGTATTCTTCGATCAAGATTCCCCAGAGACTCAGTAAAGTTTCTTCTTCTAGTGTTAATTCTTCCTTAGACATCAGAAAATCGACTTCTGCGAGGGCAAGATCGTTATCTTCTTCGTTCAGGATGGGCTTAGGCTGCGATTTCGCCAGCAGTTGACCGTAGACTGTTTTCTCGATTGTGATATTCATGGTTCATTTTATTGTTAAATTAGATCGAAACTTACGCATCAAAACCAAAGAAACCGGGTTTTTCACCAATTTTAAAGCCTCAAATGCAGTATTTAGGTAAAAAAACCCGGTTTCTGCCTCCGGGACTAAATCGCCGGGATATGTCCAATCCCCCGCGATTTCCTTTGTTTAATCCAAAATCGATCGCACCCTTTGACATTTGAACAAATTTGGTTTACACTTAGCCGGTTGCGATCGCCAATGGTAAGATCGGCTCAAGCTAAATATCTTTTTAAAGCGCCGAGGCGCAAAGTAATTTCATGGTATACTCTGCAACTGTTTGCTGGCTTCGCTTCACCGCCCGGATGACGATCGGGGCGATCGCAGTTTTGACCCTGTTGCAACCGCTCCAAGCCCAAGCACAACAACCTTCTCGGCCAGATAACCAACCGCAAGTCGAACCCGCCGACGACCCCACAGACCCCAACAACCTCCGCCCTGTCACCCCAGACAGCAGCGTACTGAGCATTGCCGGAGGTCAGCGTTTGATGACAGAAGCCAGTGGTGCTATTTCCAGTCAAAATTACACGCTGGCGGCTCAAAAACTTCAAGAATCCCGCCAAATTTTCAATCAACTCTCCAACTTCTACCAGCAACTGGGCAGCAGTTTTGCCGGAATTGACATCCGCTTGGCCGACAGCAACCGCACCAAAGCTGTGGAAACAGCCCAAATGCGCGACGAAGCTACCTACCGGCTGGCGTTGGTACACCGCGCACAAAATAAGCCGGAACTGGCTGTTCCCCTACTGATTCAGATTATTCGATCGCAACAGCCAACTCGCGACTTGGGTAAAAAAGCTTACCAGCAATTACTGGAATTGGGCTTTGTGGATGCCCCCTATCCCCGGCCTGCTGCAACTCAACCGCGATCGTCCAACAAATAGTTCCACTAAAATACTCAATACAGCCCTTTATCACAAATACCAATGGTTACACCGTCTCAAGTAGCAGAAATGATTCAGACTGGATTACCAGACGCTAAGCTAAAAGTTGAGGATTTGAGAGGCGGCGATCACTACCAGGTGAGAGTAGTCTCTGCTGCCTTTGAAGGGAAAACCCGAGTACAGCAACACCAACTGGTTTACGGAGCTCTCAAACAGGCAATGGCTAGTGAAGCTATCCACGCTTTGGCGTTGGAAACCTTAACTCCGGCAGAATGGGCAGCCAAAAGTGAAGTTGCTTAGTTTTTTAGTCGCAATTATCGCAAGTTTGTGCTTGTGTCAATAGTCGCTTGAGAAACAGTTGCTAACCAAAGAAATCGGCTTTTGCACCGGAATCTATGGCTTTCAACAGTTGACAGTTGACAGTTGACAGTTGACAGTTGACAGTTTGATAGCGACCTCTACCCTTAAGTCCGAGGATTGGAGTAATCAATAGTCTGATTTTAATTTCTCCCTCAAAGACTTGGGGCTTTCAACCAATTCTTTCTGGTAACGAGAAATTTTCGTTAAAAACCCGGTTTCTGCCTCATCAGAAACTACTGTCAACGTTTAAAAATTTTCAAACAATATTAGGAGATACCATGAGTACAGCACATGAAAGAATTGACGAATTGGTTAAGCAAAACAAAATCATGGTGTTCATGAAGGGCAATAAGTTAATGCCACAGTGCGGTTTCTCTAATACTGTGGTGCAAATTCTCAATACGATGGGAGTGCCTTACGAAACAGTTGATGTTTTGGCAGACCAAGAAATTCGTCAAGGCGTTAAAGAGTATTCCAACTGGCCGACAATTCCCCAAGTTTATATCAATGGCGAGTTTCTTGGCGGCTCGGATATTCTGATCGAGATGTATCAAAAGGGCGAATTGCAAGAAGTTGTAGAAGTCGCTTTGGCTTCTTAAACAATTGACAGTTGACAGTTGACAGTTGACAGTTGACAGTTGACAGTAAAGTGTGAAGCGTGAGGTTTTTTTATGGGGATTTAAACTCCACTCCCCCACGCCACATTCCTGAAGTGGGGAAGTTAAACCCGCTAGCGGACAATTGTCAATTGCCCACTGTTTAAAATCAGACAGAACAAACATAGCCCCGACTTCTTCAAGAAGCCGGGGATCTAATAGCAACCGGGTTTTACGTTGAATTAGGTTCATTTATAGCAGAAGCAAGAAGGAAGAAGGAAAAAGCAGGAAATCACAAATAACCAATTCCCGATTCCCGATTCCCTCTTTTGCCGATGCCCGATGCCCAAATAATCAGCGGGTTTATTAAACCAAATTTGGTGTTTAATAATAGTCTGATTCAGCTTGCGTTTGTGTCTGTGGCATTTCAAAATTGGAAGTATCGTGAATGTAACGCGCTGCTTCTTCCTCTAATCTGTGAATCAGATAGGGTTCCAGGCTGTTACAATGTCGCAGGGCTGCGAGGTAGCCATCTAAGTAAAGCCGCAGGTCATCGAAACGATAACCTCTATTCCACATTTCGACGAGAGCGTCGGTGAGTTTTTGGTAGTGCCGGATTGTTTGGGTATCTTGTAGCATGGTCTGAGTTTGAAATCCTTTGTGGTGTATAATGACGGCGGGATTTAGGAACTGCCCGGATTCATACTGAGCAAGCTCAGAAGAGAGGCGATTGCTAAATAAAAGCTTTTACCCTGCTCAACAGGCTACCCTCCATAAAAAATTTCACTTGCTGCTATGCAGTGGCTCGACTCTTTGGCGCGCACCTAAATAATTCACCGTGCGTTTAATAGAATCGGGATGTTGCTGAATTTGGCGATCGAACTGAGTGAGTGTTCCGGCTACCGAGCGAACGGTTGCACGCATTTTAGTTTCAGTTACGCGATTTGTCAACTTCCTGGGAGTGGATACCCTGTCGGGGGGTTCGGTCAAAGCAGGTGGCTAGGTCATAGGCTCGATCGGCTGTAAGCTATATTATTTTCATTGTAAGCTCACCGCCAGAATGATTTAACCTTTCTCAGGTCTGACGATCGCAATTTGACCAAATCTTTAAAATTGATACTAGAAGTTTGTTCGTCGCTTTAAACGCAGCTTATGCTTGAGTAGCCATGGTTACAAAACCTTGACAAAAGCTCTGTTAACCTGGTACCCATTAGTGATAAGGGAAGCTCGCCGTTGTGGGATCTGCAAGTATTTCAATTGTTGAAGGAAATCCGCACCTGCGATCGCTCTTGGGCTGGCATCTACAGCAAGTCGGTCACTGGGTGCACCAATCAGCGGATATCAGTCATGCTAGGGAAATATTTTTCAGCCGCCAGCCAACCCTAGTTATTCTCGATGCCCAATTGCCTGATGGGGACGGTTTGGAATTTTGCCGCTGGCTTCAACAGCAGCAGCAATCGCTGATTTTGATGCTATCAGCGCGAAATTCAGAAGCGGATATTGTGGAGGGTTTGAAGTCGGGCGCCGACGATTACCTGACTAAACCGTTTGGGATGCAAGAATTTATGGCTAGGGTGGAAGCCCTGATGCGCCGCAACCGCACGATGGTACCGCCCGCGATGCTGGAGTGCGGGCGGCTAAAAATTGACTTGGTACAGCGCCGAGTCAGGCTGCATGAGGAACACATCGAGCTTACTCCCCAGGAATTCAGCCTGCTGTACGTGCTGGCTCAAGCTGGAGGAGTGCCTTTGTCGCGCTCCGATTTGCTGCGTCGGGCGTGGCCGGATGCGATTGACAACCCGCGCACGATCGACACTCACGTACTCTCTCTGCGGAAAAAAATCGAAATCGACCCGCGACAGCCGAGTCTAATTCAAACTGTGCGGAATGTCGGCTACCGCCTGAATCTGGAATTGTTGAATACGAATCAACAACATTCACCCGTATTCGGCGCTCCGACATCTGAAACTATCATTAGCCGATAGATCTGATTTTAGGTTGAGAATTGATGTGCGATCGCATCTGTTCTCGCGGCCATAATAAAATCATTGCGGTGCAGTCCCGAAATCGAGTGAGTCCACCAAGTAACGGTAACTTTTCCCCATTCGGTTAACAGTGCGGGGTGATGCCCTTCAGTTTCTGCTGCTTCGCCTACACTGTTAGTAAAGGCGATCGCACTTTTGAAATCCGGGAACTTGTAAGTGCGCTCTAACTGGGGAATACCATTTTTTTCAATCAAATTCCAGTCGGGAATTTGAGGTTTGAGTTGGACAATTTC
The DNA here is from genome assembly GCF_020738205.1 of Microcoleus sp. PH2017_24_DOB_U_A. Classification (NCBI taxonomy): domain Bacteria; kingdom Bacillati; phylum Cyanobacteriota; class Cyanophyceae; order Oscillatoriales; family Microcoleaceae; genus Microcoleus; species Microcoleus sp. PH2017_24_DOB_U_A. Next base: position 34,716 of record NZ_JAEQCT010000021.1, on the reverse strand, counting down.
GTAAGCTGTGACGCGGGGAGAGTTTGGGAGGCAGGCGGCACATTTTTCTTGCAATAGGGTGGGCATAAATTGCTTTTTAGTTCGATGATAGTTTTCTGGGTATTCTATTAGGATTAAGCTAAAGGTACATAACTAATGCGATCTAGATATTCATCATCATCAGCCGCTTCTGCAATTAATACTAAATCAGCAATCACTTGACCAACATCTGCTTGACGGCGAAGTACCAAAATTCCTGGTAAATGATGACCTGTGCTTAAATGATCTGCCAAGTGAAATGGCATTGAGCGGCGGTTCTTAGTAATGAGTAAAAAACCATTTTTTTCACACCAAACTATAATTTCTGGATCTAGTGTACCTCTAGGTGGCACACCTGAATCGCCAACCGTGTGGATAATTAAATTTGGTAGATGACGCAATAGCTGTTCGCGATACAAGGACGGCATATTTTCATCTATAAGGTACTGAATTGCCATTTATTGTGCTGCTGCCCGATTCGCATCGCCTTCTGCTTTTAACTTCCGAAGCCGTAAGACAACAGGCGGAGGATTTTTATCGTGTTCTGCCTGTGCTTTTAGAGTGTACTCTAACCAATCTTCTACATACTTTTCTACAATTTCTGGATTTTGTAGATAGTAAAAAATTGTAGCGTAAATTTGCTCTAAAGTTACTGTGGGAAACAGCTCTGCTATGACTTCTGGTGATTTCTTACCATAAATGTATTCATCGAGAATATCCTCGATCCCAATGCGGGTCTCTTTAATGCGAATATCATCAGCCGCCCAAAAATCAAAATAGTCTTTTAATTGCTTTGGTTTCTTGACTACAGTTACTTCTACAGTTTTACTCATTGTCTCTGGCTCGCTATCGAACACTTACCAATTTTAATTATAGCACGATCGTTGTGCGTCAGCCTGATGTAAATAAATGTTCGATCGCCCGTTTTTTCGGATAATTCATCAAAGAGCGATCGCACTCTCTTTTTCCGCCCAATTCAGTATTAACCGTTCAAAAATTGATCGGGATCGATGCCAGATTCCCGCAGCCTTTCGATCAAAGATTGTAAGCGAGTTTCGGCAATCTCTGCACGCTCCTGTGCCTCATCGGCGCGCTCTTGTGCCTCATCGGCACGCTCTTGTGCCTGCTCGGCTCGCTCCTCGGGAGTCGGAATCCAATTGCCTTCACTATCGTACCAGCGCAACCACAGTCGATCGACTCCCAGATAATCCCCGTGCCACAAACCCAAGCCTAAATCAATCTCAGGCATCCACAGGCGCGAGTCAGACAGTTCCAATTCTTCATAGCGAGCGCCATCCAATTTAAAAGCCCTCAATCGATTGGTGTAGCGACTGAAAACAACATAATAAGGAATTCGCAAAACCTGCTCGTAAACCTCCCATTTTCTGAGCGGCTTTTCCGAACTCGGTTCGTGGTTAATATTACCATTTCCTGCTATTTGTTCAGGCGCAGACGGTATATTTTCCCCCTCATTTTCTCCCAAATCTTCTTTTTCTGTTCCCGGCGAGAGCAATTCTACAATCACAAAAGGATTCACACCCTCTTGCCAAATGACATAACTCAGCCGCATATCAACTTCATCATACAATCGGGAAACTCCCACAACTCCAAACCAATCCGGGCGCTTGTACCAAAGCGGGTGACGCACGTCATAATAAAGATTCATGTCGCTCCCGGTAAATATTTGGGAAGCTGAATAGGTGGAAGGGCGGAAAGTGTAGCTCAGCAACTGCGGTTGCAAGCCGTGAAATTCATCAGGCAAACCAGGTTCCTCCGGATTTTCGCTAGGTAGATCGTACATCGTGGGAAGTGTTTCTTTTGGCGATCGGGGCGGTTCTGTTTGAGGCACGGGATATTTAGGAAACATAAGAATTTAGGGGAATAACTGACTTTATTTTAACTCAAGCAATATTAAGCAGGTGGCTGATTTCCCAGCATCTAATTTCGTTAAATTCAAAAGGTTTGTAGTGAGGACTTTAGTCCGCATCAAATTCTGCGGACTAAAGTCCGCACTACAAACCTATTCGATCCAGCTAACAACTTAGCTGCTCGTAAGCTTTCAACGGCTTTGGTTAAAAGAGCAATTTGTTCTGGTATCAAATCAATACTCCTTCTCTGCGAACATTTAGAAAGAAAGGACTTTTCTCTTGCTGAAAACGTGCTGCGGAGGCGAAAGCACTAGAAATTACTACAGTACGATCTAAGCACAAAGCAGCAACAAATTCACTCGTGCGAGCGATTTCTTTGCCAGCACTCACAGGTTCGTCCAATACAACCAAAATATCAATATCAGAATCTGGTTTCGCATCTCCTCTGGCTTGGGAACCGTAGAGAATTAACTGTACAAGTCTGTCGCCGTACAAATCATTAAAGTAGTGGCGCAGTTCAGCTAATATTTCTGGTAAATTCTCGTTCATATTGTTGGTTTATCAAGTTATAGCGGATCTAGCTCTCATATGAGGTACGTTGTTGGGCTTCAGCCCTCTTAGTGGAACTGGTTATATAAGCTATCAGTCATACCTCATCTTTTTGAGAAAGGCTATATATTGTCAGATTATGGATAATCTGGGCGGAATAACACCGCGATCTTATTTGTATTGTAGATGTTGGTGAAATCACGCCCCGATGATATTGAAACAAGTAGTCGTTCGCTCAACCGATAATTTTCTTAATCAAATCCAACTTGCCTAGATAGGGAGCGTACCGCCATTTAAAGTCAAGTAAAAATGACTTTTGCAGCACGCTTTTTTGATGTGAAAAAGTATCAAAACTGGCTTTCCCATGATAGCTACCAATACCGCTGTCGCCAACTCCGCCAAAAGGTAAAGTTGTAACTCCGACTTGCATCACCGTGTCGTTGATGCAAACTCCGCCGGAAGAAGTTTCGCGCAAAACTCGTTCTTGTTTCTCCTTATCCTTTGAGAACAAATACAAAGCTAGCGGTTTGGGGTGGGCGTTGATTTGGGCGATCGCCTCTGAGAACTCTTCATACTCCAAAACGGGCAAAATCGGGCCAAAAATCTCATCCTGCATCACCGGCGAATCCCAGGAAACCTTGTCAATTACCGTCGGCGCAATATATTTGTCTTCGACGTTAGTTTGACCGCCCGCGACAATTTCACCATCTTTGATAAACTCTGCCAAACGTCCTAAATGATGCTGATTGATAATTCGGGAATAGTCGGGACTTTTCTGCGGATCTTCGCCGTAAAATTCGTGAATTGATGTTTTAATTGCTTGCATCAAAGCGGGTTTAACTTTTTTGTCAACTAACAGGTAATCTGGAGCAATACAAGTTTGACCGGCATTGATAAATTTGCCCCACGCAATGCGTCTTGCAGTATATTCAACTTGAATGTCTGAGTCTACAATGCAAGGACTTTTGCCACCCAATTCTAATGTGACAGGTGTGAGGTGTTTGGCGGCGGCTTCCATGACTACTTTACCGATTTTTGTGCCTCCGGTAAAGAAGATGTGGTCGAATTTTTCGGCTAATAATTGTTGGCTGATTTCAACTCCTCCTTCGATGGCTGCGATGTAGGCGGGATCGAAGGCTGTGAGAATCATATCCGCGACAACTTTCGACGTGTGCGAGGCGATTTCTGAGGGTTTGAGGATGGCGCAGTTGCCGGCGGCGATCGCCCCGACTAAAGGTGATATCATGAGCTGAAACGGGTAATTCCAAGGCCCGATGATTAAAACGACGCCCAAAGGTTCCGGGTAAATCCGGGCTGAGGCGGGGAATTGATCGATCGGTGTTGGCACTTTTTTGGGCTTGGCCCACGATTCAACGTTTTTGATGGCATAATTAACTTCTGCGAGCGCAGCAATTTCAAAATAAGCCTCATACTCCGGCCTGTTCAAATCAGCCTTGACAGCATCCACAATCCGTGATTGATTGGAGACGATCGCACTTTTGAGATTTTTGAGTTGTTCGATCCGAAAATCCACATCTTTAGTTTTCCCAGTAGCAAAAAATTGTCGCTGCTCCCGGATCGTATCCCTGACACTCAATAGCATATTTTCTCCTGTATCTATCTACATAAATGTTACAATAAAAAAATGAAAATATCAAAAATCAATTTTTTATCTTCCTGTTTATCATTGCTTTGCTTGTTCGCAGTTACAAGCTGCAATTCGAGTTCTCAAAAACAAGTTGTTATTTGCTCAAAAGACTTTAGCGAACAAGTCATCCTTGCAGAAATTTTAGCACAGCACATCGAAGCCAAAACAGATATTAAAGTAGAACGCGAACTCAACCTCGGAGGCTCGCTTTGCCATCAATCCCTAACAGCAGGAAAAATTGACTTGTACGTCGAATATACGGGTACAGGTTTTACCAACATTCTCAAACAAAAGCCGATTTCTGACCCCAAAAAAGTCCTCGCCTACCTCAAACAAGAATATCCCAAACAGTTTAAAGCCGAATGGACTGAACCCCTGGGATTTAATAACGGTTTTGCGATTATTGTGCGGGGAGACGATGCCAAAAAACTTAACTTGCAAAATCTCTCGCAATTGGGTAAAGCTGCACCAAAATTGCGCGCTGGTTTCGGGCCGGAATTCAAAGATAGAGAAGATGGATTTCCCGGATTGGCTAAAACTTACGGGATTAGATTTGCGGAAGAACCGAAGGAGTTGCTGTTAGGATTGCTTTATCAAGCACTGCAACAAAAAGAAGTAGATGTGATTGCTGGAGGCACAACCGATGGTTTGATTCAAAGTTTGGGTTTGGTAGTGCTCAAAGATGATAAGAACTATTTCCCGCCCTATGAAGCTGTGCCGGTTGTGCGATCGCAAATTTTGGAAAAATATCCCGAATTGCGTCCAGTGCTCGCAGAGTTGGGCGGCAAAATCTCCGAGGAAGATATGCGCCAACTCAACTATCAAGTTGATGGGAAACAGCAGGATGCCGCACAATTAGCGCGGCAGTTTTTGCAGCAAAAATTGGGTGAGTCCAAGCCTGCAACTCCGGCGAAATAAAGGCACGAATTATGCAAAAAATGGTTGGATATCATGTCGAGCAAAATATCAACTATAGGTTTGTAGTGAGAACTTTAGTCCTTCTTTTTGCGGACTAAAGTCCTCACTACAAACCTACAATCGGGTGCGTCTCTAAGCACCCTGCGGACTAAAGTTGAAGAAGACCGGGCGAATAGAATTCGCGTCTATACAAGCAAAACCTGCCTCCGCAGGTTGAAGAACGAACGGTTAAAATTATGTGATCTTCTTCAGAAGACCGGGCGAATAGAATTCGCGTCTATACAGACAAAACCTGCCTTCGCAGGTTGAAGAAGGAACGGTTAAAATTATGTGATCTTCTTCAGTCCGCGGAGGCGGACTTTGTTTGTGTGCCCGTAAACTCCGCGGTTTTAACCGCCGTCTTTCTTCATTTTTTCTAAACCTGGTTTCAACCGCCGTCTTTCTTAAGTTCCTTCACTCAGCTTCACTCAGCCTCCGCAAATTCAAAATATCGCTCATATTTTTAATCTGCATACAAGTCCGCTCGAACTGTTCTTTATCCTGGATATCCATGCACAAGTCAATTAATGCCGGCAATCCTGGATATGTTTTGACTTGAGCGCTGCGGACGTTCACTTTGTTGTCTTTTAAATGCGATAATACATCATTGAGAACTCCCACTCGATCGAGCGCTTCGACTTGAATGTTAACCGGATAAGTATTGGGGCGAGATTCATTGCGGTTGGTGGAATTCCAACTCACAGGAACTAATCTATCACCCGGTACACTCTCAACATTTGAACAGCCTTGTCGGTGAATCGAAATTCCTCGGATGCGAGTCACTACTCCAATAATTGATTCGCCGGGAATCGGACAGCAACAGCCGGCTAAATGATACAGCAATCCTTCTACACCTGCGATCGGCGATTTGCTCGGAGATGAACTCGGTACGGGTTTGGGTGCGGCTGATGCAGGTATTTGTACTGGCGATTCCTGGATTCCTGCGGGTGCAGCTTCTATTTTTTGCTGCACTTTGACTAAATCTCGCAGTCGGTTGACTACGAGATTTAGGGTGACTTCGCCGTAGCCCAAACCTGCGATTAAATCTTCGACGCTGTGGTAGTTGCAGCGCTGAGCTACTGATTGCATGGGTTCAGATTTCAGCAAGGATTCTAAGCCGTTTTTACCTAATTCTTTTTCCAGCAATTCCCGCCCGCGAGCGAGATTTTCATCTCGGTGCGATCGCTTTAACCACTGGCGAATTCGGTTTTTTGCTCCGTTTGTCTTGACAAAATTCAGCCAATCGGAGCTGGGATGGCCGTTTTTTTGATTCAAGATTTCTACAATATCACCGTTCTTTAAAACCTTGTCTAGTGTCACCATCCGCCCGTTGACTCTGGCGCCGGTGCAGCGATTGCCTATTTCTGTGTGAATGCGGTAAGCAAAATCTACGGGTGTTGACCCGCTATTGAGAGCAATTACGTCTCCGTTAGGAGTGAAAACGTAGATATCTTCGTCGAATAAGTTGTCTTTAATGCTTTGTAAATATTCGCGATCGTCTTTGAGATCGGTTTGCCATTCTAGCAGTTGTCGCAGCCAGGTAAATTTTTCGTCGTCGCCGGTTACTGTGGTATTGGAACCGCCGGTTTCTTTGTATTTCCAGTGGGCTGCTATGCCGTATTCGGCAATGTGGTGCATTGCTACGGTGCGAATTTGTACTTCGATGGGGCGGCCGCTGGTGCCGATGACTCCGGTGTGCAACGATTGATAGCGGTTGGCTTTTGGTAAACCAATATAGTCTTTGAAGCGGCCGGGAATCGGGCGGAATGAATCGTGGACGATCGCCAATGCGCGATAACAGTCATCATTGCTTTCTACTATGATCCGCACCGCAGCAATATCGTACACTTGGTTAAAGCCTTTTTGCCTGCGCTGCATCTTCCCATAAATCCCGTACAAATGTTTGGGACGGCCGCTGACTTCATAGCATTTAATGCCTAAATTGTCAAGCCTTTCTCGCAAACAATCTGTGACTTCTGCAAGTTGGGTTTCTCGATCGCCCCGCTTCACCGCCACCAAGTCCTGAATTTCGCGGTAAGCTTCCGGTTCCAGGTATTTAAAGGCTAAATCTTCCAATTCCCACTTAAAGCGCCCGATACCCAAACGGTTCGCCAGGGGAGCAAAAATCTCTCGGGTTTCTAGGGCAATGGTGCGCTGCTTTTCTTCGGACAAATGCTCCAAAGTCCTCATATTGTGCAGCCTATCTGCGAGTTTGACGACAATCACGCGAATATCTTTAGCCATTGCTAGGAACATTCGGCGGAAATTTTCGGCAAGGCGCTCTGTTTTGCTGGAAAAATTAAACTTAGAAAGCTTGGTGACTCCTTCGACTAACTGTCGCACTTCTGCCCCAAACCGCTGTTCTATTTCTTCGAGAGTAATATCTGTATCTTCCACAATGTCATGGAGGAAACCAGCAGCAATCATAGCGCTGTTTCCGCCCATATATCGGAGTATTCCAGCTACAGCTACGGGATGGCAAATATAAGGTTCTCCCGATTTGCGGTACTGTCCTTCGTGCAAGTCGCGGGCAAATTCAAAGGCCCGACAAATTAAGCCGTTGTCCGTCGTACAATTCGGATTTGGGGCTTCGTCAGGTTGCGATCGAGCATTCAGACATTCTTGCAGCCAGTCGGGAACTATGCAAGGATCGATCGCATTCGAGGGAGTCAGAGTGTTTGCGTTCATGGGGTACACCTTTAAAAATTAGAAATACAAATGGTTAAATGCCAGTTTTCGGTTGAATTGCCGAAATTATGTGTTTAGTTATACTAAACTAATTGAATGCCACAATTTGCAATTCAAAAAAATAGTCAATTTTTCTGTTAACTATACCTATCTAATTGCGAGTCGCCCCCCCTCGCAGGTAGGAAAATATAGTGACTCCACTGCCGCCACTGCGGTCGATCGATCGGGTAAAATGGGGATATTTTGGCGGTAGCAGTGGAGGTCAGTCGATTTGAGATTTGAGATTTGAGATTTGACTCGACAGATGAATCTGGAACTAGGGTCTAAAATTTGAAGATATCCACTCTAGCGAGCATTAGGACACTGTACCTGTTTTTGGTGGAGCGGGCGATCGGCATTTACAGGCAACGCTAAACTCAAAGCAGAAGCCAGAGCGATCGAGTCACGCCCCCAGTGATGAAATTTTCTCAAAAAACAGGGAATTGCTGCAAAAAGGCACGGCTTTCCTTCATCTGAGCCAACCTTAAGCAAGAATCTACTTTGATTATAAATATAAATTTGTTCACAAAATCATGATATTGTCCGAAGACCGCCGCCATTGCTACGAAGAATTACAGCAAGCACTCGAACAGCTACAAAGAACTGTTACACAGGATAAGGTCGATCGGGCAGCGCTGGCGATCGAATACAAAAAAGTGCAACAATTTTTCGGAAACCAAATTATGAGAGTCCCCAGCACTGAGTTAGACGCCTCAGAACCCCCCCCAGAACAGTCATATTTGACGGAAATTCACAAGCAACTGCGGTTATTGGGAACAGATGTCACGTTTTTGCAAGTAGCGAAGCAGCCAGCAACAGCATCCGCAAGGCAAACTGCGACGGCGGAGCGACTTAACACGCTAATTGGCTACTGCGGTGTGGTGCTCCAAAAAAATTCTGGTGCGCCCGGGCCCGTCGAGATGCAAAATTAATAACTGTTTTCGTATAGTAAACGATTTCTTGTAAATTCCTTGAAGATAGCGGTAGACATTGATAGTATGTAATCAATAAAAAACCACCGTGTATGACGAATTCCAATACATTGGATACGGACTCAACTTCACACGCAAAGAAATTCTTGCCTTTTTGGGACAAGTCATGTCAGGAGATATCGAGACAGTTGTGGTCGTCGATCGCTTTGACCTACTCGCGCCCAGGAGTTGACAGATCCATATTATCAAGTGGATCTGTCAACAGCAAAATTGCTAACTCCTGGTTCTGTGCCGAACAGACTTATCTCCCCAACCAGAAATGGTTGAAGATATCCTATGAATCATCCAGGCTGACGATTGCGGACTCTACTCCCAGCGTCAAGACAAATCTACTATCCAAAAAGATCAGAGTCTACCCGGAAACAAAACTAGCTCAGAAATGGCGGACATGGATAGCCGCAAGCAGATGGTGTTACAATCAAGCAATTGCCATTCTCAAAAATGAAAAAATCGGTAAATATGAATTGCGTAAACGCATCATGGATTCAGCACCTGAATGGGTGTCTCAACAGCCATACAACCCGCGTCAACTAGCAGTATTTCAAGCCTGCGAAGCACACAAAGCAGCTTGTAAATCCCAAGGTACAGCCAAGTTTAGAAGTTGTCAAGAACCAACTCAAACTATTAGGTTTCAAACAGCGAACTGGAAATCAAACACATTCTATCCGCGCGAAACCAAAGGCTTGTCTTTTAAAGCGTCTGAAGCAATAGTGGAGGTAATGCAACACGAACCAACCCTTAGTATTATCAACGATCAATGGTTTATCTGCTATGCGGTTGACACTGTTGCACCGCCTCCGACTCAATCCGAATTAGCGATTGCCTTAGACCCGGGAATCAGAACATTTATGACAGGATTTGACGGTCATAATATACTGAAATTAGGCAAAAGTGATATCGGTCGCATTTATCGGTTAGCCAGACATTTAGACAAGTTAATGTCTCGGCTCGGAAAAAGCAAAGGTAGTCAGTTTAAGCGGCTGCGGTATCGATTGAGAAAAGTAGCAGCAAGGATTCGTGTTAAGATTAAGAACTTAGTTTCGGAATTGCACAATAAGGCGGCTAATTACCTAGTTAGCAAGTATAAGTTAATTTTCTTGCCAACATTTGAAACGCAGCAAATGGTAAAAAAGGGTAAGCGAAAACTTGCCACGAAGACAGCTAGAGCGATGGTGACTTTGAGTCATTATCGTTTTAAACAAACGTTGAAGCATCAAGCATCCAAGTACGGTTGTGTTGTAGTAGACGTGACAGAAGAGTACACCAGTAAGACTTGTTCAAAATGCGGTCATATCCATAGCAAGTTGGGCGGCTTAAAAACGTTTAAATGTCCCGAATGCGGACACACTCTGGACAGGGATTTAAACGGCGCTTTCAATATTCTGTTGAAAGCTTTGAGGGATACCTCCATGTCTGGTAAGCTGCAAGCTTTCCAGATTATGCCATACACAGTAGATTTGGGTGGATTCCTAGATTTACCGGGTTAAATGTATCTGAATTAACAGGGAATATAGATAAGGCAAGGAGAAATAAAGCGGTGGAATGTCCAAAATGCAAGCATCCCAACTTAGACGGTGGCACCTTAGCCGGCAGTATGTCGGTGCAGTGGTGTCCCAACTGTTACGGTATCTGGATTCCGGGCAAAGAATACGAAGCTTGGCAGAAAGAACACAGCCTCTGGTACAACAAATCCGAGAAGCCTCAGCCGACTGGCACTCTCGGCATAGAATTCACGCCGTCTCCCTACGACAGCAAAGCAGCACTGTGTCCCGAAGACGGTCACTATCTGTCGCGGGCAAAGGTTCCGTTTAGCAGAGTGCCCTTTTACATAGAGCGCTGTATGCTGTGCGGAGGAATTTGGTGCGATAACGGCGAGTGGGATATTCTCGAAAGTCTGGGATTCCACACCGAGATTGACAAGATGTTTTCTCCCAACTGGCAAGCTAAGGCCCGCGTGCAAGAACTCGCTGCTCGGGAACGTCAGGTGCTGACTGAGAAGCTGGGCCCGGATATCGCCGGATATGTGTTGGAACTAGCGGAAGTTTTAGCAGACCATCCCCATGCTGATTGTGCGGCTACTTACATATTGCGGAGAGCTGAGTTGAAACGAAAGGAAATTTAGTCAGTTGGCAGTTGGCAGTTGGCAGTTGGCAGTTGGCAGTTGGCAGTTGGCAGTTCAGTTGGCAGTTGGCAGTTGGCAGTTGGCAGTTGGCAGTTGGCAGTTGGCAGTTGGCAGTTGGCAGTTGGCAGTTGGCAGTTGGCAGTTGGCAGTTGGCTGTGGTCATTAGTTATCAAATACTGACTAACAACTGACAACTAACTGACAACTAATAATTAACTGCTATCATGTCTGGTCGATTGTCATTAATAAAATTGTTTGTAGTAAGGATGAAATTTATCCCGTCACCCCGATTGATGACTCGCCGTCCTCACTACGAACGATTTAGGATTATATGACGGGACATGATATGACCAATAACCAATAACCAATAACTAACAACTAATAACTAACAACTAATAATTAACAACCAATAACCAATAACCAATAACCAATAACCAATAACCAATAACCAATAACCAATAACCAATAACCAATAACCAATAACCAATAACCAATAACTAAGGACTAAGGACTAAGGACTAATGACTAATGACTCTTCTCTATTTTCGGTTGAAAATCTGCGAGTAGCTTATCCTCAGCGGCGGGGCCAATCCGGTTGGGCCGTTGATGGGGTTTCCCTGGCGTTGGAACCGGGGGAAAAACTGGGATTAGTTGGGGAGTCTGGGTGCGGTAAGTCAACTTTGGGTAGGGCGGCGATGCGGTTGCTGCCGGATTCGACTTTGGTTGAGGGGCGGGTTGGTTTTGGTGGAGAGTCGGTGTTTGAGATGAATGCTTCGCGGCTCAGACGCTTTCGGGGCGAAGCTGTGGCATTGATTTTTCAAGATCCGATGACTCGTCTCGATCCTTTGATGACTGTTGGGGAACACTGCATTGAGACTTTGCAGGCTCACAGACCGAATTTGAATCGCAAGGAAGCTAAGAAACGGGCGATCGAGATTTTGGATGCTGTGAAAATTCCGGCGTCTCGCTGGTCGCAATTTCCCCACGAATTTAGCGGTGGAATGCGCCAAAGAGTGGCAATTGCTTTGGCTCTTTTGCTCGATCCTAAATTAATTGTGGCGGATGAACCGACGACGAGTTTGGATGTAACTGTCGCTGCTCAGATTTTGCAGGAGTTAACCCGACTTTGCGCTTCAAGAGGAACGGCGATTTTATTGATTTCTCACGATTTGGCGATGGTGGCTGAGTATTGCGATCGCATTGCGGTGATGTACGGCGGCAAAGTCGTGGAAACGGGGCCGGTGTTGGATGTGTTTGAACGGCCGCAACACGAATATACTCGATCGCTCCTGAAAGCAGCTTTGCACATTCAAGCTGATTCGGGTAAAGGGTTAACATCGGAGGAAAGAAGGACTGAAGTCCTCACTACAAACTTAACAAATTCACCTCTGTTGACTGTGACGAATTTACAGCAGCACTACAGTTTAGAAAGCAATTTATTAGACCAGTTATTTTCGAGGAACCGCCAGGTAATTAAAGCCGTAGACGGCGTTAGTTTAGAGCTGGAGCGGGGAGAAATCCTCGGGCTTGTAGGGGAGTCCGGCTGCGGCAAAAGTACGTTATCGCGCACAATTTTGCGGCTAATTCCCCCGACAGGTGGCAAAGTGGAATTTCAAGGCATAGATATCACTGCCCTGAGTCGCGATGCTGTCAGGAAACACCGTCGCCAAATGCAAATGGTATTTCAAGATCCCCACGCTTGCTTGAATCCGATGATGACTGTCGGGCAAAGTATTGCTGACCCTTTGTTGATTCACAAATTAGCTAAGGGAGAAGAAGCTAAAAAACAAGTAATCCAAATGTTAGAGCGGGTGGGTTTGACTCCTGGGGAGGATTTCTTTCGCCGTTATCCGGGGGAACTGTCGGGGGGACAACAGCAGCGGGTTTCCATCGCCCGAGCTTTGATTACTCGGCCGCAACTGATTATTTGCGACGAACCGGTGAGTATGCTGGATGCTAGCGTACAGACTCAGGTATTAGAGCTGATGCTGGAGTTGAAGCAGGAATTTAATTTGACTTATCTGTTTATTACGCACGATTTGTGGGTGGCGAGGTTTTTTTGCGATCGCATTGCGGTAATGAATTCGGGAAAAATTGTGGAAATCGGGAAAACTAGGGATATTTTTACTAATCCGCAGCACCCTTATACTCAGGAGTTATTGCAGGCTGCTCCTTTACTGGCTCGAACTCAATAAAAATGTATAAAATTAGCGCAATCAGATATTAGTCAGCAACTTCTATATGGATTTCGGAAATTTCTGATTAAATTCGTTACAGTGAAGGGATACTTTTCAAATCATCCCACGGACACCAAGCAAATATGGCAAAATCTGACTTAGGCAGTTTTGCGGTGGCATCCGAAGCCTCACTCGAAATCGCAGAGGATGAGGACACCGAGATCGATCGTCCGACGGTAAGTAGATCGTCAGCATACAACAGTTGGTCTGCCGACGATCCCGTGGGAGCTTTGTTCAAAGAAATGGCTCGCTATCCCCTACTGACTGCCACCGAAGAGGTAGAGTTGGCGCGCCGCGTTCAAGAATTGGTAGCCCTTCAGGAACTAGAAGAGCGTTTAAAGCAGGAATTGGACAGAGTGCCCACAAAAGCTGAACTAGCCACGGCTTTGGGGGTGAGCGAAACTCAACTGCAACAGATCCGCTACCAGTGTCAGTCGGCGAAACGGAAAATGATCAGCTCTAATTTGCGCTTGGTGGTTTCGATTGCCAAACGCTATCTCAACCGGGGCGTGCCTTTTCTTGATTTAATTCAGGAAGGATCTTTGGGTTTGAACCGAGCCGCCGAAAAGTTCGATCCTGAGAAGGGTTATAAATTTTCTACCTATGCCTATTGGTGGATTCGCCAAGGAATTACCCGCACAATTGCCAATCAAGGGCGGACAATTCGGTTGCCGGTTCACATTGTCGAACAGTTAAATAAACTCAAAAGAGTTTATCGGGATTTGAGGCGTTCTCTTCAACGCAATCCCACTGAACTTGAACTTGCTAAAGAAATGGAAGTTACTTCCGAACAGCTTCGTTACCTCCAGCAAGTGCGCCGCCAATCTTTATCTCTCAACCACCGCATCGGCACGGAAGAAAGTTCGGAACTTTTGGATGTTATTGAAGATAATGCAACGCAATCTCCCGAAGCTCAGATGAATGAGATGATGATGCGCCAAGATATTTTGGAGGTGTTGGATAATATTTTGACTGAGCGGGAAAAAGAGATTGTTGCTATGCGTTACGGTTTGATAACTGGCGAACCTTACACTTTAGAAGAAGTCAGTAGTTTGTTCAATCTGTCCCGCGAACGAGTCCGTCAAATTCAAAATAAGGCAATGCGAAAGCTGCGCCGCCCTCAAGTGACGGAACGATTGAAGGGCTGGTTGAAATAAGCTTCAAAACATTGAGTTTGCATTGTGAAAAGTCTTAAATATTGGACGGCGAATGAAATTCGCGTCTATACAAACAAAACCCGCGGAGGCGGGTTTAATTGGTTTAACTGGTTCCAAGGCAGGGGAGCATCTTATTTTTGTAAAAAGCATTTTTTTCTTATAGTGCGAGCGTCCCCGCTCGCGTATCGTATAATACGCGATCGCCCCCGCTCGCGTATCGTATAATACGCGATCGCCCCCGCTCGCGTATCGTATAATACGCGATCGCCCCCGCTCGCACTATTAAATGCAAAACTGAGATCCTCCCCCAAGGCAGAGCCTTGGAACAGATATTCAGAGGCTCTGCCTCGGCTGGGAAAAAAGGAGGCAGAGCCTCCAGATCTGCGTTACTAGGCAGGAGCCTGGTAACGAGTAGAATTAAAAATATCTTGATGTGGTATTTTAAATTGTTGATTGTCGCTTACTACTGATTGATTTATGTCTGATGAGGTGATTTTGCGTCCAGCTACCCGCGCCGATGTGCCGGTGCTGTTTGATTTGATTAAGGCTTTAGCTGAGTACGAAAAGTTATCTGATGCGGTAACAGGTAATGCGGTAGATTTGGAAAATCATTTGTTTGCCGATCGCCCTTTTGCTGAAGCGATTCTAGCAGAATGCGAAGATCGGATTGTCGGCTGGGCGCTATTTTTTTACAATTATTCTACTTTTTTGACTCAGCCGGGGATTTATTTGGAGGATTTGTTTGTGCTCCCTGAGTTTCGCGGGCGGGGAATTGGCAAGTCTTTGATTGTTTATTTGGCGCGGTTGACGGTGGAAAGGGGCTGCGGGCGCTTGGAGTGGAGTGTGCTTGATTGGAATGAATTGGCGATCGGATTTTACAAGGGTATAGGTGCTGATGTGATGCCCGACTGGCGGATTTGCCGGGTGGCGGGGGAGTCTTTGGCGAGTTTGGCCTCGAAGTGATTTTATCAGTTGGCGATCGCACTACGACTCTCAAAAACGACTCTCAGAAACCGGGCTTTTTGCTGAATCTGCCGTCTGTAACCCGTCTTTTCCCGAAAAACCCGGTTTCTGGGCACCTCGTGGGTCAATTTTGGGTTGGGTAAATCCTAGTAAATAATTGGCAAAAATATAGGAAAATTTAAGTGACAGTAGATTTTGACTGAGAGAGTAGATCGTGATTATTTGGGTAAACGAGCAAATCGATCCGTCGGGTATTCTTTATGCTTGCATTGCTTGTGGCGATGAGACTCAAGCCAAGCAATGCCACGAATCTTTTGAGCAGAATTTGACGGCAGAGCAAAAACAGCAGGGCTGGGTTGCTACATTGCGAACAGTTACTTCTTGGGATGAGGTGCCTGTTAATTCTTTGAAATTGAATTGATGAGGGCAAGTTAGTCGATTTTAGATTTTAGATTTTAGATTTTAGATTGACTCCACAGATGCAATTTGGGAGTTTGAACTTTCGTCTAAAATTTTGATCGATACCCTCCGTCGTGTTGGCGCTTAATATGCGTTTTTGGTTGACTTATCAGCAGATTTAGTCTCGCTGTATTGAGGTGCGATCGCAACTGCCGGAAAACACAGCATATAATTTCGGAAAATGCCAGATAACTCGTTAGCAGAGCCTTCTAAGACGATCGCACTTTTGTAAAATTCAAACAAATCTGGTGAAAGTGTATCTGAAAGTACAATGCTGCAATCGTTGATGTCTGATACTCTCAAAATTGTGTCCTCCTGGCTGCGGGAATTTGGGCGGGAAATTGCGGGGGCGCAGTTCCCCGGCGGGAGGGTGAAACAGCCTGCATCCTGCGATCCCATAGCTGCAAGTTCCGCTAACGACAAATCGCATTTTTCAAACTGGTTTTAGCCTTACTATTAGTCAATAGAGGCATTTCAAATTGTCAAGTTAAGTTTTTATGATTGAGACATTATTTCACGCTTATACGCCTCTAGTGATCTGGACTGGGTTGGGACTGCTGGTATTTCGGTACATCCCAGTTGATTTTCCTAAGCTGCTGAGCCGCTTTCTGTTCTGGATTGGGATACCCCTGCAAATTGCAGTTTTAGCCCGTCAGAGCGATTTTTCCGGTGCTGTCGGATTCACACCGGCGATCGCCATATTCGTATTATTTGTCAGTACGAGTTTAGCTTGGTTGACTTGGGTATTATTACGGCGGCTGAGCACCCGCCACGTCAAAAAGCCATATTTTGACGGCAAACATTCTGTAGTTAATTTATTTCTATTAAATATAAATTCCCTGACGCGATCGAGCCAAGGCAGTTTTATCCTAGCTGCGATGTTAGGGAATACCGGCTTTGTCGGATTAGCAATCACCCCCGCGATCATCAGCAGCGATAACAACAACTGGGCCGTCTTGTACAGCGTCACCAACAACGTGATGGGAAGCTACGGATTTGGTGTATTTCTTGCTAGCTATTTCGGGCATTCCGATGGAAAAAATCACTGGTGGATTCAGCTTCGGGACGTGCTAACAGTTCCCGCCCTGTGGGCATTTATCATTGGTTTTTTTACCAGAAGTGTCCCCCTGCCTGAGACTGTAGAATCGGGATTGCAGACGGCAGTTTTAGGGGTAATTGCTAGTGCTTTGGTGTTGGTTGGTATCCGGCTGAGAGCTATTAAAACATGGCAAAGTTTTGAACTAGCGTTAATCCCGTCGCTGTTAAAAGTGGTAATTGTGCCGGTGCTGATCGGATTGGGTGCTAGTTTTTTCGGATTGAGCGGCGATCCGAGGTTGGTTTTGGTGTTGATGTCGGGAACGCCCACGGCTCTTTCGGTGCTGATTTTAGCAGAAATATATGAACTCGATCGCGATTTGTTAGCTAGCAGTATCGCCCTCACTTCTGTCGGTTTGCTGTTGATGCTTCCGCTGTGGTTGGCTTGCTTTATTTGATATTAACTGAGTTGGCTGTTGACTGTTGACTGTTGACTGTTGCTCGAAGGAAGAGGGAAGAAGGAAAAATAGTCCTTGATGCACATAATCTGTCTGTAGGGTGTGCAGCGTGCAATTTTACCATGACAATAGCTGGCGGTTGCTAATATTAGCTGAATTGTCAAATTAGATGACTCTAAAATTTCGGATTACAATTGACAATAAATGCACGGGAAACGACGATGAACGAGACAATAACTGCTACAGGTTTGCCTCCTGCATTCCCCGATCATACCCAACTGCCAGAGGAAGACGGTACATTTGTGAAGAATTTTCAGGAGCATCCGCAGAGTATCATTCTGACAGATTCGATCGCGTCGGTGGTAGAGCGGCTGCATCCAGACGGACAATATGCGATCGGGCAAGATTGCGGCATTTACTGGCGAGAAACTGACCCGCCAGAGCGAGGCGCAGAAGCACCGGATTGGTTTTATGTGCCCAACGTACCGCCAACAATCGACGGTTATCGCCGTTCTTATGTACTTTGGCGGGAACACATGGCTCCGTTCATTGCTTTAGAGTTTGCTAGCGGGAATGGAGATGAAGAGCGCGATCGCACTCCGCTAGCTGTAGCCGCTGACGGTACTACAACTAAACCGGGTAAGTTTTGGGTTTACGAAAGAATTATCCGCATTCCTTACTACGGCATTTATGAAATTAAAACGGGCAATTTAGAAGTCTATCACCTGATAGATTTTGTCTATCGCAGGATCGAGCCAAACGAACGCGGTCACTATCCCATTCCTGTATTAGATGTAGAATTGGGACTTTGGCAGGGAAGTTATCAAAATCAAGAAATGCTTTGGCTGCGGTGGTGGGATTCCCAGGGTAATTTGCTGTTAATTGGCTCCGAACAAGTTGAAATTGAGCGGGCTAGAGTCGAGCAAGCAGAGCGAAAAGCCGAGCAAGCAGAGCGAAAAGCCGAACAAGCGGAGCGAAAAGCCGCCCAGTTAGCCGATCGACTGCGAGCAATGGGCATCGATCCGGATGCTGAGGATTGAGATCGAATCTGATGGCCTCGGAGTTATACTGAGCGTGCGATCGCCCGCTTCCAGTACCGAAAAAATTTGAATTGGTTTTACCGGGACTGAGGAACAGACAGCAAAGCGAACAGAAACAGCCAACAATCCTATCTATCTATTCCCCGATGACAAACTCAGTTTTGATCGATCGTTTAGGTAACTGGAACCCGCAACTGCTGCGGGAACTTCGCGGTAGACTCAAACCCCACACAGTCATTGCAGCGGTCTCATTTTCGGTCATCTTCCAAATTATTTTACTGCTGATTGCCTCGCCAAATTCCCGCCTCTTTTCAGACGGCTGGCTGGACTTGTGGCAAATCATCACTTGGATGCTGCCCTATGTAACATTTACCCTCGGAAGTTATTGGATAGTCAACGACATCGGACAGGAACAGAAACGGGGAACTCTGAATTTTATTCGGCTGAGTCCGTGTCCGGCGTGGCAGATTCTGCTGGGTAAAATGCTGGGCGTTCCCGTACTGCTGTATATTTTCCTAGGGCTGATGGTTCCCCTGCACTGCTTGGCCGGCTTGCAAGCGGGGATTTCGCTGCCCCTGATTGCCAGCGTCTATCTGATGCTCGCACTTGGATGCGCTATATGCTACAGCGTAGTGATGCTCTGCGGGCTGGTAAGTGAAACACAGAGAACAGGGAACCCACCACAGGCAACAGCCTTTGGAGTTGGGGCGATCGCCTGTTGCGCGATCGCCCCATTGTACATGAGCTGGAACACCGCCATCACATGGCGGCCGCTGTTGGCGAATTCAGAAATATTCGGATACCCACATCCTGTTGTTTCGTGGTTTTTGCTCCCGATTAACAACATAGGTGTGGTGTCTCATACTTTTAGTTTAGTGGTGTTAGGCACTACTGCGTTTTTGCTGTGGCGAATATTGTTGCGGAATTTCAACAAACCTCGATCGACTGCGATCGGCAAACGGCAAAGTTATGCCATTTTAGCTGGTGTAGAAGTTCTCGCTCTAGGCTTTTTCCTACCCACAAGCGTGGTGGATGAGCAGAACGCCACCTTGGCAGCTATCTCGATGTACGTTTTGACCGTTATGCTGCTGCTGGTTTTAATGCTTGCTATCTGCCCTCAACGCCAAGCTTTATTAGAGTGGGTACGCTATGATTCTCCCGGCTGGCAAAGCTTAATTTGGTCGGATCGAAGCCCTCTGTTAGTGGCTGTTATTATCCATCTAATCGTAGCAAGTGCGCTGTTAGTACCTTGGCTATTTTGGATAGGTATCGGCACTAAAAAACTTGTAGAAACAGGTCTTTTAGTTCTGTGTACGACAAATACGATCTTAATATCCGCCACCTTCGTGCAACAAGTTTGTGCGACGAAAGTTCGCAATCCAATGGGATGGGCGAGCTGTGGATTCAGCATTTGGTTGCTCCTTGCTCCCGGAATGCTCCTATATTGGGAACTCATCCCCGATCGCATTCCTGCAACCGCCGCACTTTGGACGCTATTCGGCTATGGGTTTTGGCAGTTCTACAAACCAACAGCAATACCTTTTGTGGGATTGGGAATTCTTGCTCAATGGCTGTTTCTAGCATTTCTGCTGAGGAGATTTCAGAAAACTATGCAGAAATTAAAAGTAGGAACTTAGTACGATTTTAGATTTGGGATTGGGAACGATCGCAATTCGAGTTCTATACTAGGGCAATCCCAATTATTTCGCACAAATCGTAAGTCTAGCGGACTTCCTTCCAGTCACAAACCACAAAGCTTATGGAAACCAAACCACCTCTACCGCCCTTTACGCTAGAAACAGCAAAAGCCAAAGTTCAAGCTGCCGAAGATGCCTGGAATACCCGCGATCCCGAACGAGTAGCCCTAGCTTATACAGAAGATTCTGAGTGGAGAAACCGCGCGGAATTCTTCAGCGGACGGGAACAAATCAAAGCTTTTTTAACACGAAAATGGGCTAAAGAATTAGATTACCGTTTAAAGAAAGAACTGTGGAGTTTTACAGATAATCGGATTTCTGTCCGCTTCGAGTATGAATGGCACGATGATTCAGGCTACTGGTATCGCGCCTATGGAAACGAACAGTGGGAATTTGCCGAAAATGGGTTAATGCGAAGACGTGAAGCCAGCATTAATGATGTTCCAATTCTAGAGTCTGAACGCAAATTTCGATAACTCCTAAACCTATCTAAAGGTACGTAGTTGCGCTTCAGCGCTCCAAAGGTACGTAGTTGCGCTTCAGCGCTCTTAGGTACGTAGTTGCGCTTCAGCGCTCTTAGGTACGTAGGCTCCAAAGGTACGTAGTTGCGCTTCAGCGCTCCAAAGGTACGTAGTTGCGCTTCAGCGCTCCAAAGGTACGT
This sequence comes from Microcoleus sp. PH2017_24_DOB_U_A, assembly GCF_020738205.1. NCBI lineage: Bacteria > Bacillati > Cyanobacteriota > Cyanophyceae > Oscillatoriales > Microcoleaceae > Microcoleus > Microcoleus sp. PH2017_24_DOB_U_A. The sequence goes on along the minus strand of NZ_JAEQCT010000021.1, from coordinate 14,128 downwards.
AGTTGCGCTTCAGCGCTCCAAAGGTATAGCCTTTTTCAAAAAGTGAGGTATGACTGATACGTTATGTAACCAGTCCCGCTAAGAGGGCTGAAGCCCAACAACGTACCTCACCTTTCTGAGAACCGCTATAGTTGCGCTTTAGCGCTAAAGCGCAACAACATACCTCATCCTCAATCAGTAAGCAAACTCGGAGAAGTGATCACAAAGACATCCCTAGTTCCGACTCCTTCCACTTCCGGTTTAATCGGCGTAGTAAAGTGAAAAAACTCGTGATCGTTAACTAACAGCAATTCTCCCGGATGCAGAATTTTATTAAAAACAGGCTTCTCTTTCTTCGCCAAATACAAATGCGTTTCCCCGCCCACAATATTAGTGCGATCGACCGAGAAAATCGCGATAAAATCAGTACCGTCTTGGTGAATGCCTTCCGGTGCGGGGTTGCCGAAATTTTTCGGCGAACAACTCGTCCTGATTTGATGCACTCCGATTTCAGCTTCCGGGTGAATTTTGCATGAATCGAAGAAAGCAAAAATCAGTTGTTTGAAGTTATCGAGCGCAATTAGCCGATCGTCCAATTCAGCAAATTCCCGCCGGATGTCGCCCACCACCGGATTGTACTCTTTGCTTTGAAACAAATAGCCGTGAGGTAACTTAACTAACTCATTCCCGTTCACGACAAACCGCGACAATCTTCTCGAACGATACTTGCCTTTAATATAAGGATCTACAGGCATATCGTTAAAAAATGGCTTGAAACCTTCTAGCTTAATCGAGTTTACCTTCTTAAAAGTAAACATGAAAGCATAGTCCAAATGAATGGATTCTAATACGGTTTTCATGGATTATTCTCCTTTAAGCCTTGCTCCCCTCCTAAGTTTTGCCTTAAGAAGGTTTATACTTCTACTCTAGCTCAGGTTTTTTGAATGAGTCGTAAAAAATACTACAAAATTTGCAAAGATATCGTAAAGAAGGAAGAAGGAAGAGGGAAGAGGGAAGAGGGAAGAAGGAAGAGGGAAGAGGTAAAAAGACATACACAGCAAGCTTTTTAGCGATCGCTATTTCACATTTAATTAAGTGGATTTACTTAGCAACTTAATTCCGCACTGCTTTGACTAGCGACTGACAAGCCCGCAGGAAGACGGCAACATCGACCCCAACTGCAACGTACTGAACGCCAGCATCAATCCACTGCTTGGCGATTTCGGGGTTGTCGGCAAAAGTACCCGCCGCTTTACCTGCTTTGCGGATGGTTTGCACTGCTTCCTGCATCATGTCGATGACTCGCCGATCGCGAACTTGGCCCGGAATGCCGATCGACTGTGACAGATCGTAAGGCCCCAAAAAAATCACATCAATATGAGGGACTGTCACAATTTCTGCCAGGTTCTCGATGCCACCTTTACCTTCGATGTGAATCACCACCAAGGATTCTTCATTGAGTTTGTCCGTGATATCAACGCCCGCAGCAGTATAACGTCCCGCCCGCGTAGCGAAAGAAAGGCCGCGCGCGCCCAGAGGACTGTATTTAGCGCTTTTGACAGCGATTTCGGCATCGATTTTGCTTTCAATTTGAGGTATTTGAACCCCTGCGCTGCCGATGTCGAGAGCTCGTTGAATTTGTGGGCCGTCGTTTTTGCGGACGCGGACGATGGGTGCAATTCCGACGCAGTCGGCGGCGCGGCACAAATCTTCAGCCGCTAGCGGGTGCAGGGGGCCGTGTTCCATGTCGATGACGGCGAAATCAAATCCAGCATGACCGCAGATTTCCATGAATGCGGGATAGGCGCAGTTCATAAATAAGCCGAGGACTGTTTCGCCTTGTTTGATTTTTTGTTTGAGTTCGTTTTGACGCATAAGTTTGGAATTTTTAACCGCAGATGAACGGCGATTGACGCGGATTATTTTAAATCTTATAACGGGTGCATCTGGTTTTAGCAAATATATCCGTAGGGGCGAAGCATGACCGCAGTAAATATAAAATTATAACTAATAACTTATATGCGGTCATGCTTCTTCAGGCTTCAACAACCAGATGCACGCCTTATAGCTCAATACGGTTTACTTAAGATAGTCCGAAGAGAGGAACGAAGCAATCTCCGTATCTATTTCTCATCGGATTTTACCCCCAGGGCGCTATATCAGTAAACGGTATTGCCTTATAGCTCACAAAATCCCGCAACAAGTTACTTTATGTTAAGAGAATTGACATAAATTTTATAGCTGATTTTGCTTCTATTTTAAAAGGAATCAAACACAAAAGCCATGCAAAAATAAACATTCCTAATATCGGTAAAAATATTGGGCCCACAGAGGGTTCTACTAACCAAGCAAATAAAGCAAACATTCCAATACTGCCCGTTGTCCACAGCCAAAGAATCATAAATGCTAGGACTATTTTATGTAAAGTCAGCCTAATTTTGATGGAACAACCAAACGGTTGAGAATGGATATCTCCTTCGATAATTGGCAAAAATGAATTGCGGCCCGTGATGATGCGACTGATTTTGAAGGTATTGCCAGAAATTGTTCCTTCGTAAGGTTTTGCAGGTGGCGGGCCGAAGGGTAGAGTTACTCTAAAAAGTTTGGGAGGAGTGACAACTTCGTCCAACCTGTGCAAAACTTCCGAAAAAGTTAAACTTGTCGTAATTGTTAAACTCTCAAAAGGAATCAAAGATCTAAAAAATTTGACGATTTTAAGCATAAGGTTTATCCTGCTTTTATATAGTTGTTGATGGTATTTATGCCTCTTGTATAAAAAAGTTTGCCCTGACAACACGGCGAAATACCAGTATACTGCAAAATAAACATTTGGATGCGATGAGTGTTGTTCACTTATGTCTAAATTGATTCCACAATCTCCGATTAAACTGCGACGGTATCTATTTTCTTCGCTCAAAGGTCGATCGCTCGTCACCTTCACCCTCAGCCTGATTACCTCCCTCTCGGCTATTACCCCAGCCTTGGCTGCGCTTCCTCGCAATCCCGACAAAGAGGAAACTTGCGACATTCTCGTAGCCGGTGGCGGGCTAGCAGGTGCTGCTACCGCCTACGAAGGTTTGCTGGCGGGGCGCACCGTTTGCATCACCGAAATTACTGACTGGCTGGGCGGTCAAATTTCCTCCCAGGGAACCTCCGCACTAGATGAAAGAGACACTCAGCGATCGCTCTTATTTTACCCGCGCGGCTACCTAGAACTGCGGCAGCGCATCAAGGAACATTACGGGAGACTAAATCCCGGCGGCTGTTGGGTTAGCTATTCCTGTTTTATGCCCTACAACGGCCACAAAATTCTATCTGACATTTTGCAAGATGCCGCAGAAAAAGGCAAAGGGAAGCTGAAATGGTTTCCCAATACGGTGATTAAAGAACTAGCAGTTACTCCGGCCTCGGCGGGGAATGCGGTTGGGGGCCAACAGATTAAAAGTGCGATCGGCATTCAACACAAACCAGCCGCCAACACCCCGCCAATCAACACCGAAACTCTGTCTCAAACCATCGAAGATGCCTATCGCTACGAAAACTCGGCGCGATTTAACAAAACTATTATTCGGTTTACTTCCAAACCACCAAACCAGTCAAAATCCCAACCGAGAGGTGCAGATTGGTTCGTGGTAGATGCGACTGAAACAGGCGAATTAATCGGACTTGCCGATGTTCCCTACCGCCTGGGAATTGACCCGCGTTCTCCTCTGGAACCTTCCTCCGCCAGCCCCAACGGCGACACTTACTGCACCCAAGGTTTTACCTACACTTTTGCCATGGAGGCAACGAAGGAACCGCAGCAGCACCAACAGCCGTCTTTCTATCAACAATACGCTCCTTACTACAGTTATGAATTAGCGAGATTAGCTAGTTTTCCGCTAGTTTTTAGCTACCGCCAAATTAGGAGCATGAGACCGGATGAGCCGCGCCCTGCCGACCCGAAGCAATTCCCGATTTATCCTGGGGATATTTCCATGCAAAACTGGACGTGGGGGAATGATTACCGTCCCGGTTCTGCCGAGGATAATTTAATTTATTCTCGATCGCAATTGGCAGCAAACGGTCAACTGCAACCGGGTGGCTGGATGGGCGGTTTGCGCGCGGAAACTTTGCGCCGCGGTGAAGAGAATGCGAAAGGATATTTCTACTGGCTGGTAGCAGGAACCACTGACTCGCAATTAGGTAATGGAGTGAAAAAGCCTTATCCTAACAATCGCTTTTTGAGCGGCTTGGATTCGCCCATGGGGACGGTTCACGGACTTTCTAAGTATCCTTATATGCGGGAGGGGCGGCGGATTATTGGGCGGCCGACTTTTACTCAACCTCAAGGTTTTACGGTGTGGGAAGTTGATATGTCTCGCAATGATTTTAAGACGGATTTTTACCGCCAGAATTTGTCGGAACAAGAGTATCGCAATTTGTGGCTGGCTTTGGGAGGCTTGAATGCGCCGGCTTTGGCTGTGGGAATTCAGTCTGTTGAGGAGACAAAATCGCGATCGCGCGCCACGATTTATCCTGATAGTGTAGGTATCGGTCATTATGCGATCGACTTTCACCCCTGCATGACCAACAGCCCGCCAGAAGCACCGGGAAACACCGAACGCGAAGGCACTCGCAAAGGTCAAGGATCGGCTTATCCGTTCCAAATTCCCCTGCGGGCAATGATTCCTCAGAAGATTGACAATATGTTAGTGGCGGGTAAAAGTATTGCTGTCAGCCACACGGCAGCGGCTGCTTATCGAGTGCATTCCTTTGAATGGTCTGCTGGGGCTGCTGCGGGAGTTACGGCTGCTTTTTCCCTAGAAAAGGGGATTTTACCCTATGAATTGGTGGACGAATTGCCCTCCCGCGAGCCAAATTTGGAGGCGTTGCAGTTGCGGTTGCAGCAAAATAAGAATCCGATCGCATTTCCGGGTACTTCTATCTTCAATAGTTCGTGGCAAAACTGGAAATAAATAAGAAGTCATTAGTCAGTTGTCATTAGTCAGAAGGAAGAGGGAAGAAGGAAAAAAGAGGATTGTTCCCATTCTCCCCCTGTCCCCCCTGTCCCCCCTCTCCCCCTCTCCCCCTCTCCCCCTCTCCCGTGCAGATTACCCAGAAAAATATTAAGCTAGCTAAAGGACAAGCGATCGACAGCTCGGAACAACAAACCCGTTTTTCCCCAAAAAACCCAATATTTGCCGTTTTTTGCTTTTATAGCAATCGCCCCAGCGATGAGGACATAAATAACCTCATGAATAGAGCCTCCTAACCCATAGCATCAACGGTTTGATTTCCTGACTGTGCAACTGTCAACTGTCCACTGTCAACTGTCCACTGCTATACCCGCCCTCAAATCACAAAATTACCTGACATTCAATACATGAATATTTTTAGCAGTCTGCTTTCTGGCCCAACTAAAGAACCCCAAGTCACAAAACAGCGTCGAGGCATTGAAATTAAGTCTGAACGCGAAATCGAAATAATGCGGCAAGCAGCGAAAATTGTCGCCACGGTTCTGAAAGAAATTTCTCAACTTGTAAAACCGGGAATGACTACTGCTGATTTGGATGTTTATGCCGAAAGACGCATCCGTGAAATGGGTGCAACTCCGAGTTTTAAAGGTTATCACGGTTTTACTGGTTCAATTTGTTCTAGCATTAATAACGAAGTTGTTCACGGCATCCCCAGCCCTAAAAAAGTAATTCGATCCGGAGATGTTCTCAAAGTAGATACGGGAGCATATTATCAAGGTTTTCACGGCGATTCTTGCATCACGATCGCAGTTGTGGAAGTGACACCGGAATCGGCAAAATTAATTAGAGTTGCAGAAGAAGCTCTCTATAAAGGTATCGAACAAGTCAAGGCTGGTGCTTATTTGCTCGATCTCGCTGGTGCGATCGAAGATCATGTCAAAAGCAACGGTTTTAGCATTGTTGAGGAGTTTACAGGCCACGGTGTCGGGCGCAATTTGCACGAGGAACCGTCGGTTTTCAATTTCCGCACCCGCGAAATGCCTAACGTGAAATTGCGATCGGGTATGACATTGGCGATCGAACCGATTTTGAATGCAGGTTCTAAGTACACTCGGACGCTTGCTGACAAGTGGACTGCTGTAACGGTTGACAATGCTATGTCTGCTCAGTTCGAGCATACTGTGTTGGTGACGGATACCGGTTATGAAATTTTGACCGATCGATCAAAAGTTTAATTGGGAAGGCTTTAAGAATAGACAAGATTTTCAACAGTTGACAGTTGACAGTTGAAGAACGACCTCTACCTTTAAGTCCGAGGATTGGAATAATCAATAGTCTGATTTTAATTCCTCCCGATCGGGCTTTCAACCAATTCTTTCTGGTAAAAGTCTTTTTGATCAATTTTTCGGGCGACGATCTGAGCATCGTCCCACAACAATCATTTTTGTGGGACGACGATCTGGAGAATCGCCCCAGAAAAAATGATTGTTGTGGGATGGGCCGGAAAGCCAGTCCTAACTATTTTTGTAATCTTGTCTGTTGGATCGAAACCCAACTCAAAACTTTTGAGTTTAATCGCAATTTTTGGAGTTGCTTCTATAGATGGAGTGAAAAAATAGTTGAATTCGGCTAAATTAAAAGATAATAGTGGTAAAACGTAAGGGTAAGGGATATGTCAGCAAGACTATTATTGGTAGATGATGAACCGGGCTTGCGGGAAGCAGTACAAGCTTATTTGGAAGATAGCGATTTTTCGGTTGAGGTTGCCAGTAATGCTCGGGATGGCTGGGAACTCTTGCAGCAGATGAATCCGGATTTGGTGATTTCAGATATTATGATGCCGCAGGTGGACGGCTATCAGTTTCTCAAGCAAGTGCGGGAAGATCCTCGCTATAAGGCTTTGCCGGTGGTGTTTTTGACGGCTAAGGGGATGACGGGCGATCGCATTCAAGGCTATCAAGCAGGCTGCGATGCTTATCTTTCTAAACCCTTCGATCCCGACGAGTTAGTGGCAATTGTCACGAATTTGCTCGCCCGCCGCGCGGCGGCTAAGGAGACGGGTGGCAATGCTGAAAGTCCTGATATTGCTGCTTTGGCCAGCCAAATGGCGAGAATTGAGTCTTTGCTAAGCGGGCGGAGTGCGATCGTCCAAAGTAGTTCGTCGGTTAAAATTGATTTGACTCCGCGAGAGCAAAGTGTTTTGGATTTGGTTGCTCAAGGTTTGATGAATAAGGAAATTGCCCGCCGCTTGGAAACTAGCGTGCGGAATGTGGAAAAGTACGTCAGCCGTTTGTTTAGCAAAACTGGTACTAACAGCCGTACTGAGTTGGTTCGCTACGCTCTCGAACACGGTTTGACTAAGTAGCAACCGTCTCGATTTTGCTGGTGGCTCTTCCTCGCCACTCTGCATTACCAGACTCTTCCTGGTAACGAGAATTCTGTCCAATCAATCAAGGTACGTAGTTGGGCTTCAGCCCTCTTTAGATATATAGCCTTTCGAGCGAAAGATGAGGTATGCCGATGTATGCTGCAACCCTTACGATGTCAAGCTTTTTCTCACAAAATTGCTCCGCGAACCTTTTAGAGAAAGGCTATATGTCCCAAGAGGGCTAAAGCCCAACTACGTACCTATTTACCCTCCTTTCCAAAATTACTTACAGGAAAACCTGATTGTTTAAGAGTTTTCAAGTAATCAATAGAAACGGGAAGAGTTAGCCGGATACCCTCCGTCAGGCAAACTTGCCCCGAAGTGTCACATATCGGGTATATTTTCTCGAAAATAAGCGACGATTAAATAATAGCAGCGCAGTCAAGTAGCGGCCGATGTTTAAATTTATAGCAGCACCAAAATTTAGTTGATACTAGGAGGAGATTATGAGGAAAAGCACGGCGCGACAAACGATAAGTGCAATGGTAGCACTGCCGATCGTACTAATTGCCAATAACACTCAAGTTTTAGCTACTGATACCGGTCAGAAAATCGAGCCAAACAAGCAAGTTTCTAATTTAGGTGATGAGCTTGATTTAGAGATGGCGGCACCAACCACAACAATCCTCATTGAAGAAAGCGAAGATTGGGATCGACCTGATTTTTCAGCTACTAATTTAGATATGGAGATTGATAAAATTCTGATCGAAAATGCGATCGAAAATGTGCAAGTTGTCATTGAGGAACCGCCGCCCGTAGTTTATCTCAGTGCGGCGAGGGGCCAGCAAAGCAGGGAATGCAAGATTTCAGCCGTTTGCGAATAACTGCATCAGATTTGTGGGATTTTTGGCGATTCCCTACGGGATAGCTACGCTTCACGACTTTTTTGCTCGGGAGAATGTGAGCCACCGAGGGTAAAAAAAATCAGTAAAATCCGGTTGATTTTCCTGAGATTATGATAATAACAGAGTATGTATTTCTTCGGGTATGTTTTAAGGGCGATCGGCTAATATAATCGGACAGTTTCAGAGCTGAGGTACGGGCAGCTAAAAACAAGGTACGTTGTTGGGCTTTAGCCCTAAGAGTTTAATTGGTTATATAAGCTGTCAGGCATACCTCATCTTTTTGAGAAAGGCTATATTTATTATATCGTTGACCGTTGCATAGGAATGATTTAACCGCAGAGAACACAGAGGACACAGAGAGAGAATAGAACTCTGAATAATTGTGATGTTAGAGGCTACTCCCGAATCCGATCCCCCCTAACCCCCCTTAATAAGGGGGGGGGACAAGAAATATCCTCAAAGTCCCCCTTCTTAAGGGGGATTTAGGGGGATCGAGATATATGCAACTTCACATTAAATTGGTATCAACAGTCAACTGTCAACTGTCAACTGTCAACTGTCAACTATCAACTGTCAACTGAAAGCATCTATATCTATCAGGATTTTCAAATATTATGGTTAATTCGCACTGCCACCAAGACACCGCAGCAGAGCAAAATAAAAGTGCGCTGCAAACTCTCTCCCGGACTCTTTCAATGTCTCAGGGGCAATTTTCGCTGATTTTGGTGCGGTGCAATTACAGTGCGATGCGAGAACAAACTGTACGGCAATTGCGGCAGCAGTCTGGTGTCGAGATTCGAGAAATTGTCCTCCCGAAATCTGTTAAAACTCTGTACACGACGATAGAAACCGAACTTGAAGGCAGCCAGCCTCAAGCTTTAATGGTGTTTGGATTGGAATCGGTAAGTGCGATCGATCGCGTACTGACATCTACCAACTACGTCAGGGAAGAATTTCGCAATAATTTTCCCTTCCCAGTGGTGCTGTGGGTGACAGACAAAATCTTAAAAAAACTGATTCGGTTAGTCACAGATATCGAGACTTGGACGACAAGTGTTGAATTTGTGCTGGGCCCAGACGAGTTGGTGGATTTTTTGGGCAAAAGTTGCGATCGCATTTTTGCTAAGATTTTAGAAAGCGGCAAATGGCGTTTAAGTAACTCTGCCATTCTCGGAGCCAATTCTTTAGCTGAATTAGAGTCGGCGAGACAAGACTTGCAAACTTGCAACATCAGGTTAGAACCAGCTATTGAAGCAAGCTTGCAATTTATTCGCGCCCGAGACGAATATGCTAGTAACCGCATCCATGCAGCTCTTGAATTGTATCAAAAAAGTCTCAGTTTTTGGAAGTATCAAGTAGCATTTATCGGCCCCAAAACAGAATTTAGTGATTTGTTATTTACCGTTCACCCTGCACCAGTATTAGAGGGAATTCTAGTATTTCACATCGGTCTTTGCTACCGTTTTCAAGCAGAAAAACACCGCAGTGGCAACCGTCCTTACTGGACGGAAGCTAAAAATTATTTTCAGCAATGTATTGATGTTCTCGAACGTGCGGGACAGCCGGATGCCGTCGGTATATTCATCAATCAACTCGGCGAAGTATTGCAGCATTTAGAAGATTGGGATGCACTCTGGAATTTAGCTCTGAAAGCTCGGAGGTTACATGAAAATATGGAAAACTCAACAGTTAATTTGGCTCAAGATTACGGCTTTTTGGCTAGAGTAGCCTTAGAGCAAAAGAATTGGCAAGGGGCGAAAGAATGGGCTTTAGTCGCCCTACAAGCTCTCAACTCAAAATTTGAAGCGACGGGACACGCAACGCCTCTAACATCGCAGCATCTAGGCTTATATCTGTTAATTTTAGCAGAGGCTCAGAGCGAGTTGGGCGAGATTGAGGAGGCGATCGCACATTTAGAGCTAGCTCGATCGCAAACCGAACCTTGCTACAACCCGCAACTGTATTTGCGGGTTTTAGAAATGCTGCGAGGATTCTATTTTCAGCGGGGAGAATATCTCAAAGCATTTCAGCTTAAGCAAGATTATCGAGCGGTAGAACATACGTATCGCTTCCGAGCTTTTATTGGAGCCGGAAAATTGCAGCCACACAGAGAAGCGATTAATCCCGCCGAAACAGTTGCCGCCGCTCCTACTATTGCTGACGAAATTACCGCTTCCGGTAGAGAAGCAGACCTCAATCGCTTGATATATAGGATGAACAATACCCCGGACAAACTGACAGTAATTTACGGTCAGTCTGGAGTTGGCAAAAGTTCAATTGTCACCGGGGGATTAGTGCCGGCTCTCAAGCAAAAAAAGATCGAAATGCGGACTGTTTTGCCTGTAGTGCTGCAAGTTTACAACAACTGGCCGCGGGAATTGACCAGACAGTTATCTGCCGGGAAAGCTGAAATATTCGATCGCGACATTTTCGATGCAGTACCGGGATCGGCTTCGGGAGATTTGAGCGCAGCAGGCGCAGCCAACGGCAATCTGCGGCAGGAATTTAACGGCGGCTCGGTTGGAGTAAATCAGGATCGGATTGAGCAGTCACAGCCTGTAGAAGTAATTGTCGAAAAACAGGCGATCGAATATGAGAAAATCATCAAAGAGTTGCAAACAAACTCAGAACATCTAGTAACTGTTCTGATATTTGACCAATTTGAAGAATTCTTTTTCGTGTGGAAAGAGCCTGCGGAAAGACAGATATTCTTTGATTTTTTGCGGGAATGCTTGACAATCAAGTATTTAAAAGTCGTCCTGTCTTTGCGGGAAGATTACCTGCACTATTTGCTGGAATTTTCCCGACCCAAAAACCCAACAAAATTTATCAACAATGATATTTTGGCGGACGTTCTCAGCAAAGATATTCTGTTTTATTTGGGTAATTTTTCCCAGGGCGATGCGCGAGCGGTAATTCGCACTTTAACTGAACGATCGCAGTTTTACTTAGAACCGGAGCTGATCGAAGAATTAGTCAAAGATTTAGCTGGAGAATTGGGAGAAGTCCGCCCGATCGAACTGCAACTTGTGGGCGCTCAACTCCAACAAGAGGACATTAGAACTTTAACTCAATATCAGGAACTGGGCAACAGTCCCCAACAAAAATTAGTCGAAAGATTTCTCGAAGAAGTCATCAAAGATTGCGGGCCAGAAAATGAAGGGGCTGCTCGCCGAATATTGTATTTTCTCACAGATGAAGATGAGATTCGCCCCCTGAAAACCCGCGCCGAATTAGCCTCCGATCTAGCGATATTTGCAGCCACTGATAAATTAGATTTAGTCTTAGAACTGTTAGTCAAATCCGGTTTAGTTTTTCGGTGGACTGAACTGCCGGCAGAGCTTTATCAGCTCGTTCACGACTATCTAGTTAGCTTCATCCGCCAGCAGCAGGAATTAGATAAAAAAGCAGAATTTGAGGAACTACGCAAGCAAAACCAAATTAACCGAGATGAAATTGAACAAATTCGTAAAGACAGAGAGCGAGATGCTTTGCTGTCGGAAGCTAGAGACAACCAGCGCTTAGCTAGAGACAAACAGCACCAAGCGGAAGCTCAACTTTATCAAACTCGGAGATGGCAATTGCGGGCGGCGATTCTAGGAGTGCTGGTACTCGGAGGTGTTTCTTGGATAGGATTCGAGCAAGCAAAATTAGCAGAAAGCGCGCGGCAAGAAGCAGAAACAAGTCGGACTGATGCCCTAAATTCCGCATCGGAGGCTTTGGTGCTTTCTAATGAAAAAAATCAATTAGGAGTGTTGGAAAATAGTATCAAAATCGGTCGCGATTCTCTGAAAAGTACGGCGCTGCCTGTGGATACTAAAAATAAGATTGCTGAGAGGCTCAGACAAGCAGTTTCGGGGGTGCAAGAACGCAACCGTTTTGAGCAGCACAGCAAGTTTGTTTTGGATGTGAGTGTGAGTCCAGATGGCAATTCAGTTGCTTCGGCAAGTGCTGACAAAACGGTTAAATTGTGGAGCAAAGAAGGTAAGTTATTAAAGACTTTCAAGCACGGCGATAGCGTGACGAGTGTTAGTTTTAGCCCGGATGGGAAAACGATCGCAACTGGTGGCGCCGATCGCACAATTAAAATTTGGCAAGTGGATAACGACAAAAGTGCGATCGTAACTTTATCCGGCCACACCAAAATTGTTACCAGCGTCAGTTTCAGCCCCGACGGCAAAACCCTAGCTTCCGGGAGTCACGACAACACCGTCAAAATCTGGAACCTGGAAACAAAAAAATTGCTGCAAACCTTAACCAAACACAAAGACTGGGTGCTCGGCGTCAGTTTCAGCCCCGACGGCAAAACAATTGCGACCGCAAGTGTTGACAAAACTATCAAACTTTGGAATCGCAAAGGTAAAACCCAGAAATTTCAAATTAATCCCAAAACATTAACCAAACATTCTGACATTGTTTACAGCGTGAAGTTCAGTCCCGACAGCCAACAAATCGTCTCAGCCAGTGCCGACACCACAGCCAAAATTTGGAATCGAAAGGGTGAGGAAATCAAAACTCTCAAAGGACACAACGACGGAGTTGTCAGCGCGAGTTTCAGTCGCGACGGCGAAAAAATAGTTACAGGCAGCGCCGACGATACCGTAAAAATTTGGAGTCGCAGCGGCAATTTGCTCAACACTTTTCGAGGACATCAAGACGACGTGAGGGCCGTAACTTTCAGCAGCGACGGCACGATTGCTTCCGCCAGCAAGGACAAGATGGTGAAACTTTGGCAACCAAACAGCACTCCGTTGAATAAGATTTTATCCGGGCATGGAGATTGGGTTTATAAAGTCAGTTTTAGTGGGGACGGCAAAACAATTGCATCTGCTAGTGGCGACAATACGGTAAGACTTTGGCGCCCTGATGGGAGTTTAATCAAAACCTTAACAGACCACAAGGATTCTGTTACCTGGACGAGCTTTTCGCCAGACAATAAAACTGTGGCTTCTGCCAGCGATGACAAAACCGTGAAAGTCTGGAGTTTAAACGGGAAACTGTTAGATACCCTGCGTCATAGTGGCCTTGTGAGAAGCGTGAGTTTTAGTCCAGATGGCAAGATAATTGCCGCCGCCAGTGCCGATCGCAAATTGTATCTCTGGCGCTGGAACGGTACTAAAGCAACAATGCTTGCAAAACTCGATCACAGCAATCCAGTAATTAGCGTTAGTTTCAGCCCTGACGGCAAAACAATTGCTACTGCTACCGCTGCTGAGAATAAAGCAAGTGAAACACAAAATGATGCTGAAATGGCTGGAGAAAAGAGAGTTTACCTCTGGCAATTTAACGGTACATCGGCGAAGATGCTGAAATCTCTCGATCACGCAGACAGTGTAAGAAATGTCAGTTTCAGTCCAGATGGTAAGACTATTGCTGCTGGTTGTGCTGACAAAAAAGTTTACTTGTGGGCTTTTGATGGTAAGACAGCTAATTTAACTGAAAAACTCAACCACAGCGATACTGTGGAAAGCGTGAGTTTCAGCGCAGACGGCAAATTGATTGCGGCAGCGAGTGCGGGAAATACTGTTAAGCTGTGGAATTTTGACGGCAAGAAGGCGCTGCTATCGAAGACTTTGGAATCGAGCGATCGGGTGTTGAGCGTTACTTTTAGTTCTGACAGCAAAACTCTGGGTTTTGCTAGCAGGGATCGGACTGTAATTCTGTTACCTGTGGAGAATTTGGAGCTAAATAATATTATTGCTCGGAGTTGCGAGTGGTTGGGGGATTATTTACAGAATGACCCAAATGTCGCTGAGGGCGATCGATTGCTTTGTCTTGGGTTTGGCAAACAGTCGTTCAATAAGAATAAGTAAAGCTACAGGTACGTAGTTGCGCTTCAGCGCTCTTAAGGTACGTAGTTGCGCTTCAGCGCTCTTAAGGTACGTAGTTGCGCTTCAGCGCTCTTAAGGTACGTAGTT
>NZ_JAEQCT010000071.1:27619-87177 GCF_020738205.1 Microcoleus sp. PH2017_24_DOB_U_A | reverse complement strand
GAAAAAAATGTGCCTCAAATTTTAAGACTGAGATGTGCGTATTTAAATAATGACATCAAGCTAGGTGTTTCTACTTAGTCAAAAAGTGGGATGCTCCCATTACCAACCAGCGCGAGACTGCTATTGTTTGGGATAAGAATACGGGAAAATCCTACGGAAATGCGATTGTTTGGCAAGATACCCGCACTCACCAAATTTGTACTAGCTTAGCAGAAGTTGACGGCAAAGATCGATTTAGATCGCGCTGCGGTTTACCGCTAGCAACTTATTTCAGCGGCCCCAAAATTAAGTGGATGCTGGACAATATCGCTGGATTGCGGGAAGCGGCGAATCGAGGTGATGCGATTTTTGGCAATGTCGATTCTTTTATAATTTGGCATATGACAGGAGGCACGCACATTACCGATGTTACCAACGCCAGCCGCACAATGCTGATGGATTTGCAAACCCTCGATTGGGATGCGGAAACTTTGGAAATCATGGGAATTCCCCGCCGGATGTTGCCAGAAATTCGCCCTTCCAGTCAAGTTTTTGGACTTGCAAAAGGATTGCTCGAAAATGTTCCGATTGCTGCTGCTTTGGGAGATCAGCAGGCAGCTTTGGTTGGGCAAACTTGTTTCAGTGTTGGGGAGGCGAAAAATACCTACGGTACGGGCTGTTTTATGCTGCTGAATACTGGTGAGGCGATCGTCCCTTCAAACCACGGATTGCTGACAACAGTCGCCTACAAGATGGGAGAATCGCCCGCTGTGTATGCTTTAGAAGGCAGTATTGCGATCGCCGGAGCATTAGTCCAGTGGCTGCGCGACAACTTGGGCATCATCAACACATCTGCGGAAGTAGAAACATTAGCAAATACCGTCGAAGATAGTGGCGGAGTTTACATTGTACCTGCTTTTTCTGGACTCTACGCGCCCTATTGGCAAGACAGCGCGCGGGGAGTAATTGCAGGTTTAACTCGCTACGCAACTAAGGCACATATTGCGCGCGCAGTATTGGAAGCGACAGCTTGGCAAACGCGGGAAGTATTGGATGCGATGAATCAGGATTCTGGGGTGCAGCTTTTATCTTTAAAAGTAGACGGTGGGATGGTGGGAAATCACACGCTAATGCAGTTTCAAAGCGATGTTTTGGGAGTGCCTGTGGTGCGGCCTGTGGTAGCGGAAACTACTGCCCTGGGTGCGGCTTATGCGGCTGGTTTGGCGGTGGGTTTTTGGAGCCAACTAGCCGAATTGCGGGATAATTGGGCGGTGGATTGTATTTGGGAACCCCAAATGTCGATCGCACTTCGGGAGCAAAAATATCGGTTTTGGAAAAAAGCAGTTACGCGCACCTTCGACTGGGAAGAATGAATATATAGCCTTTCGGGCGGGCTAGAAGCCCTACCCACAAATAGAATAAAAATTAACTCTTTGTGGAACAGGCATCTTGCCTGTTCCGGTTATGGATTTAGTGCTATCATCAAATCTAGCAGTAATTAGAAAATTGCAAATAAATGATTTCGCCAAATAACTTAAAAAAAATCCTCACCCTCATCCTATTAATACTGACACTGGCATTTGCAGAAATTGCCACTAATTCCCAAAGTGCGATCGCAGATACAGCGACAACTCCGCCAACCGCAACCGCCCCCGAAGTCTTCAGCACCAACTGTGCAGGCTGTCACATCAACGGTAGCAACATTATCAGGCGCGGCAAAAACTTGAAACAAAAAGCCTTAAAAAAATACGGCATGGATTCAATCGCCAATATTTCAAATTTAGTAACCAACGGTAAAGGTATCATGCCCGCTTACAAAGATCGTTTGTCGGAACAACAAATTATTGATGTTTCCGCCTACGTGTTATCTCAAGCCGAAACTGATTGGAAATAAGAAGGACTAAAGTCCTCACTACGAACCGAACCTTCGTTGGAAGTATTAAATATGAAAAAAAATGATTTTTGGCGCCAGATTATAACTATTATTAGCTTGTGCTTGTATCTAATCCTAGCTATTAGCCCGCCCGCCTTCGCCTCAATTCACAAATATCCAGAAAGAGCAGACAGAGTAATGTTCCGCTCCGTACAAAGCCTGCGCGACACTCATGATAGAGCATGGCAAGTGGTTTTGTATAAGCGAGTACAGTCGGGATTGGTAAACTCCTTTAACCTGAGATTAGTAGGATTTCCCGGCACAGAATTGCAGCATCCTGTAGCGCTAACTGTTGCTGCGGGCGATCGCAAAATTGGTAAAGCCAAGGATATTTGGAGCGAGTCGGATTTGCCGATCAATGTCGGAGAATATGATTTTAAATCAATAATTATACAACTGGAAAGCAATCAACCTTTAAGGTTGAGTTTGCCTGTGAAAGGTGAAAAAGAAACTGGGTTGCTGGTTCCTCCTTTTGGTGTCAGAGAATGGCGACTGTTGTTAAATACCAAGTAAATATACTTGTTTTATCCGGTCTAAAGTTAAAATTCCTAGAGTTGTGTGTATCAAAAGCTACTACCCTCAAGTACGCCTTAAGGTAGATTTAACCGTATTTCAAGGTAATTTTGAAACAAACTCAATGTAGAGTTGGTCAAGTGATAAAACTCCATTGTTTATAACGTGCGTGTCTTCAGGGTGAAATTACTATGAGTTTAATCAGTACAATTGTCCGAAAAGCTTTGGAAACGGGTTATTTAACGGTTGAGGCCGAGGAACTGTTGCGCCAGCAGTTGCAGATGACTAAGTACGGTTTAGAAGATTTTGAGGCTTTTATTACCTTGCAAACTGAGGTGATGGAAGGTAGGGTAAGACAGCAGGCTTTGGAATTATTGCGATCGAATAACTGTTCTGCTGCTGTGGCTTGAGTTAAGGGCGATCGCGCTTTTGGGTAGATCGCGCTTTTGGATAGAATTAAGTGCGATCGATCTTCGTATATCAATAAGCCTTTTAGGGGCGGGCAAGATGTCCACCCCACAAGAAAATCCACTCTTTGTGGAACAGGCATCTTGCCTGTTCATAAAAATGATCCGCCAAGCCTTGAAAAATGTTTCTACTGCATTCCTAGCTGTTGCTTTAACCCTTCTGGCACATTAACGGTTATATCTAAACCTCGAATATTCTCCCACTTGGTATTTTCATCCCATTGGATATCTCCAAAAGTGCAATTGGTGAGGTTTGCGTGGCTGAGGTTTACCTCGCTAAGATTTGCGCGACTAAAGTTTACCTCGCTAAGATTTGCGCGACTGAAGTTTACCTCGGTGAGATTTGCCTCGATAAGGTCTAGGCCACTTAGGTTTGCACCAATGAAGTTTACCCCACTGAGTTCTGCGCCACGGAAATTTGCGTCGTGGAGGTTTGCGCGGCTGAGGTTTGCGTCGCTGAGGTCTGCGTCGCTGAAGTTTACCCCACTGAGGTTTGCGCCGATAAGGTTTGCGCCGATGAGGTTTGCACCACTGAAGTTTACCCCACTGAGGTTTGCGTGCCAGAAGTCTGCACCGACGAGGTTTGCGCCGCTGAGGTTTGCACCGCTGAAAAATATTTCAACAATTTGGAGAAAGCCAGAATCCCCAACACAACAGCTATAAGCGATGAGACGCAACAACCGACTTGCATCGTCGAGTTTACCTTCAGTATTAGGTTTCCCACAGGGATAAAACACCATTGTGTCTTTCAATTCATCTCTCTGCTGACCGTAACGGTGCAACTCCAACAGCAAAATCATCACATTCAAACCAGCGTAAATATCTATTTGTCGCTGCCCTAATTCTTGAGTTTTCAATTGTCCTCGCAGCAGCCGCAGCTTCTTTTGAGGCAAACTTTCCGGCAGCATATCAATAAATTCCCCATCGCACCACCGCTGATAAAAATCTTCCAGACGCTGGAATAACTCCATAGGGCGAAACCGACTTGCTTCCTCCGCACCAACCGGAGTTGTTAACAACCCCATCAAATATTCCACAATTTCTGCCGTCAGCGCCCCATAACCCAACAAATCATAAATCTCCCAATCCATATCAGAGTCTTTAGTATTAAATCCTCTACCTTTCTTTCCCGGTTCCGTCCACTCTTCCAGACTTTCTTTCAATCGTTCCGCACACAGAAATTCACCAAAACTCTTGTGTACAAACTCCACAGAACCTTCTTTACTGCCTTGCTGAAGATAAAAAACCGCCAAAGCATTTCTCAGCGGATTATCGCCAATCCGTTTTTGTGCTTCCTCAAGTAATGCTTTAACCGAGTTATCTGCTTTCAATCGTTCCTCAATCATCGCTACAGAAGCGCATTCCCCTCCCGACTGCACCACGCACAACCCTGCTTCTGTCAAGATGCGCCGCAAATCCTCTGTTTCCAATTCTGTCAAATCGCGATTGAGCAATTTAGACCGCTGTTCAGTGAGTACCCAATTCACCGCTTGATTGTAAATCAAAATTTTTGCTTGAGTGCTGTTAGTTCCTTGAAAATTTTCAACTTTCAAGATTCCATCCCGGTGCATCGCTGCTAACAGATAAAGCAATAGCGGTTCTCGCGCCAAGTCTGATTTCACCTGTTCAGGACAGCATTCATCTTCCAAAAACTGCTGAAAAGCTGAGGTTTTTGCAGCCCCAAATTGCACTTCCCATTTCCTCAACCACTGTTTCTGTAGTTCGTCATCCATCACCTGAATTTGGACTCGCTCCAAGTTGTCTGGCATTTGCCTTTCAATCCCTTGCAAAGCTAAAGTTCTGCCAGTAATCAAAACTCGGTGTCCCATTTCCGAACTCTGCTGACAATCACGCTGAAATTGCCCTACTTGCTTGAGAAATTGCTCTAAGCCTCCGCTGTTTCTCCCTTCCATCAGCAACTCGTCAAAGCCATCTAAGAAAAACAAATATCGCGTATTTCTATCCGTCAACCAGCCATTATCGCTAGTAAAACCCGCATTAACCGCATCTTTAAGCGTTTGCAGAAAACTATTTTGCAATTTGGGAATATCTCGCAATCGAATTAACACCGGAGTCCAAATTGGAAATAAATGTTGTCGTACCCAGTCAGCAAACATCCGACAAAAAACGCTTTTCCCGCGTCCTGGTCCAGCTTCGACGAACATCACCATATCTTGTTTCTGTTCATCCTCAAGCAATTGCTTTGCCCAAGTTTCTAAATCGAAAGCTGCTGCATCATTTATGGGCTTGCCATTTTTATCGATCGGCTTTGCCTTCAGCGGTACGTAGATATCCTTAAATGTAAACTCTTCAGCAAATACTTTTTCTTTTGGCTTATCGGCAATCTGCTCTTCCAGGTATTCGTCAATACTTTGATATTTCTGCTGTTCCTCCCGCCATTCGCTGAAAGAAGGCTGTCCGAGATGTTTCATAGCATCGCCGGAAACTGCCCAAGCTTCGATTAAATAACGGTGAGTATTAGCAGCAACTCTCTTTGTCAAAATCTTAGCTTGACTGCCTTCTAGTCCGGCTTGTTCCAGCCGCTGTGACAGCACTGCGTTAAATTCCTGAGCTAACATCGAATCGCGGAAGCAAATCACAGTTTCTTTAGCTGCTTTATCGCTCAATTCCAAATCCGCCAGTTTCTTAAGCAACTGTTTGACTTTATCAGAAACTGGAGTTTGCCCGATGCGATTTAACAAGCTTGCGTCTTGTTCAATAAATCCCTTAAAACTTTCGAGATAAGCCGCCTGACTGACGAGGAAAATGCACTCAGCTAAAGTCGGCTGCTCTTGAGTTTTTTCCATGAAAAATACTAGCAGTTTCGCCGCCATCCCGACAAATGGCAATCCAGTTCCCACAACTTGAGCTAAGGGAGAGTTCAAAACTTCTAGCAGCAAATTGCTATTATCTAGCCCTTGTTCTTTGAACATTTTCGCCAATTCTGCGGCTGCTTTTCCTGCTTCTCCGATTCCCTCGGCTGCTTCGGCGGAACACAGTTCTTTAATATCAGTAGTTAAGAGTTTAAATATGCGATTTGCCATTTTTACCCGCCGCGCTTTAGAATAGAGAGTCTGAGAAATTCTACATTCAACTCTCTAAACATTCCGTAAATAAATAAAATAGGACTTATGCACAGGTGGTCAGAAACCGGGTTTTTGCCCTTGATGTCGGCTGTAACGAAGGATCTCCGAAAAAACCCGGTTTCTTTGGTTTTGATGCGTAAGTCCCAAATCAGAAAATATCAAGTGCGTTTTAACTTGACAAAAATACCCGAATCAGCAATAATTGTAGATTGTCTGTCTAAATCCGGCTCGGATCAGGTTAAGACATTCCAAAAGCTGGAGAGCAGTCCACAGCCAAAAGTTATTAACAATTGACAACTGTCAACTGTCAACTGTCAACTGTCAACTGACTACTCAGCTACCTGTACGGCAATCTCAACAACCATCCCATGACTTACGCAATCATTGAAACCGGCGGCAAACAATTTCGGGTAGAACCAGGCCGCTTCTACGACATCGAACTGCTTCACGTCGAAGCTGAATCCAAAGTCACGATCGACAAAGTATTTCTGATCCAGCACGAAGACGATGTTCACATCGGCCAGCCTCTGGTAGAAAATGCCACAGTAGAAGGAACTGTGCTGCGGCATTTCCGGGGCCGCAAAGTCCTCGTCTACAAGATGAAGCCGAAAAAGAAAACTCGGAAGAAAAAAGGGCACCGTCAAGAAACAACTCGTTTTATGATTGACTCTATTACAGTCAATGGTGTTGTTTTGGCAGCGAGAGATTTAACTCAAGAAGTTGTTGAAGCTCCCCAAACCGGCGAAATTGAATCAGAATAAACAATAGTAAATACAGTTTGAGGATACTATGGCCCACAAGAAAGGTACAGGCAGTACACGTAACGGACGCGATTCTAATTCTCAGCGTCTGGGTGTCAAAAAGTATGGCGGTCAAGTTGTCAAAGCTGGCAACATTTTGATTCGTCAACGCGGCACGAAAGTTCACCCTGGTAATAATGTTGGTATCGGCAGAGATGATACTCTTTTTGCTTTGGTTGATGGTGTGGTGACTTTTGAAAGAAAGGGTAAGACTCGCAAGAAAGTCAGTATTTATCCTGTTGTAGCAGCACCTGTGGCTGAAGCTGTAGCAGTTTAATTTTATGCGTTCCTGGGTTTTGCCTGGGAATTCATAATATAGCCCTCCAAATTCAGGTACGTTGTTGGGCTTTAGCCCTCCAAATTCAGGTACGTTGTTGGGCTTTAGCCCTCCAAATTCAGGTACGTTGTTGGGCTTTAGCCCTCCAAATTAAGGTACGTAGCCAGAAATGGGGTTGTTAGGCTAGTAATTTGCTTTTTTTACAAGTCGAAAGAGGGCTGAAGCCCAACAACGTACCTGGAAGAGGGCTGAAGCCCAACAACGTACCTGGAAGAGGGCTGAAGCCCAACAACGTACCTGGAAGAGGGCTGAAGCCCAACAACTTACCTGGAAGAGGGCTGAAGCCCAACAACTTATCGGTTAGCCTCCTCCGACGATTGTCACAACTTCTAGGATGTCGCCCTCTTGTATTTTTGTGGTTTCCCAAAATTGTTTGTGCAGGATTTCGCCGTTGTACTCCACAGCTACTAAGCGCGGGTTTAATCCTAATTGTTCTAGTAATTTTGGTAACGGTGTGTCGATCGCACAATTGCGATTTTCTCCGTTAACTTGCAGCGCAATTTGATTTGTCATCACTCAAATATTATCAGTTTCAGGGCGGGTTTTGTACAAAAATTATATTTTATCCACAGAATTCGTGCACGAAACCCGCCCGATAAATCGCCAATCAACCTAGGTTGTCGCCTGCAAAGCTTTCTGAGCTTTCAGATGCTGCATCCGAATCAACTGCGAGATGAAAAATTGCGTGACTAAAGTAGGCTGTTCTGCATCCATAATCGATCGCACTGTGGCAACCCTTTGAGCTCCGGCATTCAACACTTCATCGAGGTTGTTGATGTCAATTCCGCCGATCGCAAACCAAGGAACAGGCGACTTACTAGCAGCATACCGCACGTAGTCCAAACCCGTCGCCGGCTTGTTTGCCTTCGTTGGAGTTTCGTAAACTGGCCCAACTCCAATATAATCTGCTCCCGCATCAATCGCTCGCTGCATTTCTTCGCTATTCGTCGTGGAACTACCGATGATCCGTCCCGGGCCGAGCAACTTGCGCGCTTCCGCTACAGACAAATCTTGCTGTCCTAAGTGTACGCCGTCAGCATCCGCGGCGATCGCCAAATCCACGCGATCGTTCACAATCAACAAAGCATCGTAGCGGTGACAAAGTTCGCAAAGCTGCCGCACATTCGCCAGCTTTACCCCGTCGTCTGAGGCTTTGTCGCGGTACTGCACCAACGTCACTCCGCCTTGCAAAGCAGCTTCCACGATTGTTAAAAAGTTGTATTTGGGGGAGGTTACAAGGTATAACTGCGATCGAAGTAACTGTTGGTAGCGCCGGTAAGCCAGCAAATCGCTTTCGAGAGTATACCGGATCGTAAACTTTACCGTACTCTTCCAGTACCCGCAAAGCTTCCTCCACCCGACAAAAATTCGCCGCCAGTAGCTGCTGAATGCTGCCACGCTGTTCTTCCTGCGGGTGAGTCAACTCCGTACCCGGATCTGCCGGCGTATCCCTAGCGCTGCGTAATTCTGGGGTGTGCCAAAAAGCCAATTCCTGGCGCAATTGCTTGCACACGAGGGCTAAATCGGCGCTGTTGAGACCAAACCTGCACCATTCTTCAATAATTCTCAACCCTTCGCGCGATCGATCTAGATTTGCATCTAAAATCCGGCAGAGGGCTGGCTGTGCCGGTAAAGTTCTGTTTTGTTTCTCGGTCATTCAGAAAAATTGGTAGAAACCCCGTCGTTCTACGACGGCTTTACAAAGATTTTACATTGAGTCTAGCGTAATATCACAATCGAAATGCTAGACTGTAAATATGACACTAAAAGCCTTCAGCTATCGATTCTACCCAACGCCGGAACAAGAAAGTTTGTTGCGACGGACAATGGGTTGCGCTCGTTTAGTATATAACCGTGCCTTGGCTGTAAGAACCGAGGCATGGTACAAAGACCAAAAACGAGTAGGGTATGCTGAGACTTCTAGTATGCTAACAGAATGGAAGAAAACTGAAGAACTAGATTTTCTCAACGAAGTTAGTTGCGTACCGTTACAGCAGTGTTTGCGTCACTTACAAACTGCTTACACTAACTTTTTTGATGGGCGGGCAAAGTATCCTAACTTAAAAAAAAACGAAACGGTGGTAGTGCAGAGTTCACCAAGTCGGCATTTAAGTTCAAGAATGGACAAGTCTATTTAGCAAAATGCGCGCAAGCATTGCCTATTCGCTGGAGCCGAACATTGCCGACGAGTGCGACACCATCAACTATCACCGTAAAGCTTTCCCCGTCTGGCAGGTGGTCGGTTTCTCTATTGGTGGATGTTGAGATTGAGGCGTTACCTCCTTCAGGCAATCAAGTTGGTATTGACTTGGGCATTACAAGTTTACTTGCTCTTAGTACGGGCGAAAAGATTGCCAATCCCAAAGGATTCAAGGTAAAATATCGCAAGTTGAGAAGAGCGCATAAAGCTTTAAACCGAAAGCTCAAAGGGTCAAACAACCGAGACAAAGCACGGATTAAAGTAGCGAGAGTGCATCAAGAAATCGCCGATGCAAGAAAAGATAACCTTCACAAGTTAACAACGCGGTTGGTGCGCGAGAACCAAACCATCGCCGTCGAGAATTTAGCTGTGAAGAATATGGTCAAGAACCGGAAACTAGCCCTAGCTATAAGCGATGCAAGTTGGGGTGAATTGGTCAGGCAACTTGAATACAAGTGCGATTGGTACGGTCGTACTTTAATCAAGATTGACAGATGGTTTCCGAGTTCAAAACGGTGTGGCAATTGCGGTCACATCGTTGAAAATCTGCCGTTGAATATCAGGGAGTGGGATTGCCCTCAGTGTAAAACGCACCACGATCGAGATATCAATGCGGCAAAAAACATTTTGGCGGCAGGACTTGCCGTATCAGTCTGTGGAGCGACCGTCAGACCCGAACAGAGTAAATCTGTTAAGGCTGGTGCGAAACCCCTCAAAGGGAAGAAGCAGAAACCTAAGTAGTGATGCTTAGGAATCCTCGCCGTTAAGAAGGCGGGGAGGATGTCAATCAGAACCACCTTGATTAAACTAAGTGCTAGCAGTCAAACTGCTACATTCTCCCATGCCCTCAAGATTGTGGTGAAGGCGATCGACCTAATTTTGCCATCAATGGATCTAAATTTGACAAATTTTTAAGTTTTATAGAATTTCAAGAAAACAAAGCATAATAGAGCAAACTCGATAAAAGTGGAATCCTTAAGTTGCCTACCACACTTCGGAGGAAAGCCGTTAGGTTAGCAGGACAAAACAAAAGATTAACAGCAGAAAACCCCAGCAGGTGGGTGACATTAAACTGCGATCGCGCAAACCCGACACGAAACACGGGATGCGAAATTTGGCTCAAAGATAAATTGTGTTTTTTTATGATCCTAAATTCCAAACAGAGCAAGTGCAAAAAAAGTCGATTGCCAAGCAAGAGTTTAAGTTCTTGCCTGCTCCTCGTCTTTGCCAGCACGGCTTTTTGCCACCCTCAATCCTCGGCGATCGCTGTCGAGACCGGCTCCGTGCAGCTACTTTCCCAAGCGCCAGACAGCGACATTAACATACTCTACGTGAGTTCCAGCGGTGGCAGCGACACAGCAGGTAATGGCAGCGATGGAGCGCCGTTCAAAACCCTCACCTACGCCCTCAGCGTCGCCCCGCCGAAAACCGCGATTTTACTAGCGCCCGGTACTTACAGCGCTCAAAGCGGCGAAAAATTTCCATTAATGCTCAGGCCCAGCGTGACTGTTCAAGGAAATCCCAACACTCGCGGCCAAAATATTGTCATCAAAGGCGGAGGAGAGTTTATCAGTCCGACTTCGGCTGGTCAAAATATCGCGATTTTAGGCGCAGACGGGGCCGGACTCAGCGGGGTGACGGTAACAAATACCAACTATCGCGGTTACGCTTTGTGGATCGAATCGAGTTCTCCGACGGTTGTTAACAATACTTTTTCAGGTAGCACTCACGACGGCATTTCGGTAGTTGGTACTGGAAGGCCGACGATTGGCGGGAATTTTTTCTCGAAAAATGGAGCTAACGGGATTACGATTTTTGGGGAGTCTCGCCCGGAAGTTCGAGATAATGTGTTTGAAGACACCGGATTTGGGGTGAATGTCGCCCAGAACGCTTCGCCTTTGTTAATCGGCAACAAAATTACTCGGAATAAAGACGGCGTGGTGGTGCAAGCTGATGCCAGACCGATACTTCGCAACAATTATATCGAAAGCAATCGCCGAGATGGAATTGTGGCGATATCCAGAGCTCTGCCAGATTTGGGAACTTCGGCGGAACCGGGGGGGAATGTGATTCGCAATAACGGCCAGTACGATATAAACAATGCGGCGAAAGGTCAAGTCATCCCCGCTTACGGCAATCAATTGTTGAGCAATCGGACGACGGGATCGGTTGATGTGGCGGGAACTTTTAGCCCGCCTCCACCCATTGCGGGAACTGCTTTGCAGCTAAGGGTCGATCGACCTTCGAGTATCGGCGGCCCAGAAACTTCTCTCCCTGCTTACACTCCCGGGCGGCTAACTCCCAGAGTTGAAAGAGCGCCAATTGCGCCACCAGCGCCAGTTTCCAGGCGACCGGCACCGGCCAGCACTCAGTTGCGGCCTCTGCTTCCTCCGAGAAACGCCGATTCTGCTGCTGAAGGAACAGGGGCGATCGCAATTCCTGTACCCGATCCAGATGCTAGATCGGTTCTAGAAAGTTCGGTACAGCAACCAATGATTCCGCCTAATTTTGATAGTTCGAGTGCGGTTACTTCTGAGGGTAAATTGCCGGTTCCGGGCCGCAACATTCCTCTAGGAAGGGGTGGCTACGTACCTGCTGGTTTAGGGGGGAATTCTCTGCCCGATTCCGAGAGTTCGCCGAGGCTCGATCGAGCTTCTGCTTTAGGTTTCCGGTATCGAGTTGTGGTGGATGCCGAGAGTTCGGGCGATCGACAAAAAATGCTATCTTTGGTTCCCGATGCTTTTCGGACTTTTACCAACGGGCGATCGGTGATTCAAGCTGGTGTTTTTCAAGAACGCGAAAAAGCTGAAGAATTGCTACAAATTCTCACCGCTAATGGCTTGAATGCTCGGATCGAAGATATCAAATGACAGTTGACAGTTGACAGTTGTCAGTTGTCAGTTGATATCTTCCAAAAATAACTAGGACGGGCAAGATGCCCGTTCCAAAAAAAATGTTTTTTCTTGTGAAACGGGCATCTTGCCCGTTCCAAAATTTTATTAAAAGAACTTTTGCAAGAGGTCTATTAGTTTGTCAACTGTCCACTACCAACTGTCAACTGTCAACTGTCAACTGTCAACTATTTTAGGGCCTAGCATATCGGATGCCAGACCCTAAAACATTTGTGAGTTAAATTGATTCAAGTGGGTTTTTAGCTCTGCTGAAATTCAGCAAACAACTACTACTAAGGTGGACTTTTTGGCAACTGCTCTGCGATCGAGCTAGCTATTAGCGGAGCCTATTCAGACTTCTGTGTTTGATTGTGCGATCGCAATTTTAACTTGATAACTGTCGATTTCTCAAATCGCCTCAAGCTATTTCACAAATTCCGAGCGCAATATCAACCTTTCTTTTATCTGCTAATAAACTACACGATTCAGGCGTTGCCTGCGAACTAGAGCCGAGCGGGACAAACACTCTAATTCAAATTTTTTATCCAAGTTTTTTGTGCTGCTTGGTTTCTGCCCCTCATGTATTTAAACTAACACCAATTCTGCACTAACTCTACTTTGTTTACGAAACTTGACACTTTTTGACGCACCGAAATACTTCAGAAATCGATTATTAACAATTTGTACGATCGCCAGATCTCCCAATGTGCATATCCGGCAAGATTTGTTTGCTCTCAACGCAGCAGGGCTTCCCAAGTAGCGCGGCCGACAATGCCGTCTGCTGGTAGTTGATATTTTCGTTGAGCAGCCTTGACAGCAACTTCAGTTTCGCGCCCGAACACGCCGTCAGCACTCGCGCGCAAAAATCCCTTGGCCCTCAGTCGCTCTTGCAACTCTCTGACTGCCGGCCCCCGCATTCGTCTTCTCAAAACAGGAAAATTGGTGGGCTGCGGTTGAGGGCTAATCTCCGAGTTTTCGGGGGTTGCAGGAGCGTTGGCGATCGGCTTTTCAACACTAGCCTCTGGAGTCGCTGGAAACAGCCGGTTCCAAGTATTTTGACCGACTATGCCGTCTGGGGCGATGCCTGCTGCTTCCTGAAACTGAGACACAGCTCTAGCGGTGCTTTGCGAGAAAATCCCGTCTACCTCGCCGTTATAAAATCCCAATAATTTAAGAGCAGCTTGGAGTTCGGTAACATCTGAGCCGCGACTGCCGATTTTGAGCGCGGGGCGGACGATCGCACCTGTTTGGGCGATCGGGCTGTTATTATTGCCTGGTTCAGATGTTGGTAGCTGTGCATTAGCAGGAGTAGAGGCGATCGCGCCCAGTGCCAATAAACCGCACAAACTCCAGCCGAGGAGTAAACTCGGAACTTCGCGGGCTTTATTCCAGCTTGCTGTCAGGTTTTGGGACATGGGAAATTCGACCGATACAAAACTTGGTAGCGATCGTACATCAAATCTGGCAAAAATTGGGCGGAGCGAAGCGGAGGGATGGGGCATGGGGCATGGGGCATCGGGCATGGGGCATGGGGCATCGGGCATCGGGCATCGGGCATCGGGCCCTCTGGGCCCAGAGGGCATTTTTGATTCCCAGTCCTTCCCTTTGATAAAAAAATTAATCCCCTAAAATAGCTGCAATTGGCAAAAAAACTGCTAGATTGCCGTAGAGCAAAGATTAAACCGCGTTCATTGGGCCCCACCAACACCATGACCGAATCCAGCAACCCCACCAGAACCGCTAGCCAAATAGACATCGGCAATGTCAACATCGGCAACTTCCAAGTCGGCAGCATCAGCGGCAACAAATACAACGACTTCAACGCCAACGGGCGGCCCGACGGCAGTGATGTGCCAATTCCCAACTGGCAAATCTACCTCGACCTCAACAACAACAACCGGATCGACGGCGGTGAACCTTCGACCCTCACCAACGCCCAAGGCAACTACATCTTTGCCAACCTGCCACCGGGAACTTATCAAGTTAGGGAAGTCCAGCAGCCGAACTTTCGCCAAACTACCCCGAATCCCGCACCCATAACAATAACCAGCGGGACAAATGCTAGCAATATTAATTTTGGCAATAATTTCAACGCTGGGACGATCGCAGGTACAAAATTCAACGACATCAACAGCAATGCTCGCCTCGATCCGGGGGAACCGCCCCTAGCTAACTGGCAGATTTACCTCGACCTCAACCGCAACAATCGGCTAGACGGTGGCGAACCTTCTACTATTACAAACCTTCAAGGGAATTACGCTTTTGTCAATATTCCTGCAAATACATATTTGGTGAGAGAAGTCCAGCAACCGGGTTTTCGCCAAACTACCCCCGACCCGGGCCCGGTTAACGTTACTTCCAATGTGACCACCACAGATATTAACTTTGGCAATGTGTTTTTTGTCGGCAGCATCAGCGGTCTCAAATACAATGACCTCAATGCCAACAGTGTCCGAGACGCGACAGATCCGCCTCTGGTTAACTGGCAAATTTACCTCGACCTCAACGCCAACAACAGGTTAGATCCGGGGGAACCCAATACCATCACAAACCCCCAAGGCAACTACACTTTTGCCAATGTTTCCCCGGGCCGGTATTTGGTGAGGGAAGTTCAGCAACCGGGATGGATACAGACTACGCCAAATCCAGGGTCGATCGACATTACGGGCAATACCAACGCTGTCGGGGTCAATTTCGGCAACAATTTCCCCACCGGCAGCATCAGCGGCTTTAAGTTCAACGACCTCAACGCTAACGGTGTCAACGAACCGACTGAACCGAGAGTTGCCAACTGGCCGATTTACCTCGACACCAACAACAACAATGTCCGAGATCCCAACGAACCTTCGACTTTAACAAACCCCCAAGGTAATTTCTCTTTTATCAACTTGCCCCAAGGCATTTATTCGGTGAGGGAAGTCCCGCAGCCCGGTTTCCGACAAACTACGCCAAATCCGACTCCGATCGCCGTGGGTAACGGCACAAATGCCACCAATCTCAGCTTTGGCAACGTGTTGGTGACTGGTACGATTAGCGGTGTGAAATTTAACGATTTTAACGCCAACGGTCGCCTAGACCCCGGGGAACCGCCGATCGCCAATACCCAAATTTACATTGACCTCAATAACAACAGCCGTTTAGATCCGGGCGAAGCCAGTAACTTTAGCGACAGTCAGGGCAATTACAGTTTCCGCAATGTTCCGGTAGGTAGTTACATCATTAGGGAAGTTCCGCCGCCCGGTTTCATTCAAACAACTCCGCCTGCGCTGGTAGTTGTCTCGGCAGATGTTCGGGCTAGCAGCATCGATTTGCTGACTGGAGATCCTGAAAGTCGTAGCGTAGCGGGGCGTAAGCCATCGGCTAAATCCTTGAAAGGCGACCCGCTGACGGATGCTAGCTATGGGGGCGAACCTGTAGGCAATATGGGGGCGGATACCTCGCTGGCGATCGCGGGTCGCGATAGTTATCAAATTAGCGATCTTTTGCTCGATCGACCTGCCGCGAATGTAGGCAATCTTCCTAACTTTGGGCAACAAAATGTCATTTGGGAGCCTAGTCCACAAATCGCCGGATTTGTCAAGACCAATGAATTAATTAATTGGGATCTGGAAACTCGTTCGGGTAGGTGATTTAGTTTTGAATAAAGCTCGATCGCCCGGAATGCCAAACTGCAAATAAAAATCAGGAACAGATTAAAGGGCGATCGCGTGATACCCTATTCTTGGCAGCGTCCAAGACTCAAGCGTAAGTTCCGGGAACCCCGAAGCTGGCTTGTTGTATATTGGGTGAAATATTTCAGAGGCTGTTGATACAAAGTAAATGATTTTCTAGAAACTTCTTGAATAATTAGGTAAAAGCTGGTAGTGTAGATTGAGAAAAAAAATGCTTTAGCGACTAAAACAGCTAAGAGCATGGTCACTTTGAGTCATTATCGTTTCCAGGAAATGTTGAAGCATCAAGCTGTTAAATATGGCAGTTTTGTAGTAGGCATAACGGAAGAATACATATCAAAAACCCGTTCAAAGTGTGGACATAAATTCAAATGGCGCTTTCAATATCTTGTTGAAAGCTTTGAGAGATACCTCCTTGACAGGAGAGCTTGCAGCTTTTTCTGTCTTGCCATACACGGTAGTATCAGGCTTAGTCCTGGATTTGCCGGGTTAAATGTATCTGTAGCATTGAGCGTAAGTCAGAAACTATCAGACAGTTCCCCTAACCCCGATCGGCATATTTTCAGGGAAAGCAAATCATATCCAGTCCGGTAGCTCGATCGGTCTAAAGCTTGTTGTGAAGAGCTTGTTGTGAAGAGGCAATCCCAGAGCCTGCGATCGTCTGTTTACAGCAAACCATGACAAACCTGAACGATGCCGCCCGACTTGCGATCGGCTGGAGCACTCAATCAAGGCCTTTTTAGAGCTCAAACCAGCAAGTATGTACGGAGAGAGAAGGCGTGCAAATCTTAAAGATGTTGCCCTCAAATTGCCAGGGCTCTTCAAAACCTGATATACTGGCCAGCGACAAAGCTTGAGGCATTGTTGTGTGAGATGGGGAACATTACCTCAAGCACAGACGTATGTAAAATCGAGTGGCAATTGTCAGCGACTAGCAAAAACTACTCAGCTATTGACAAACCCATACAGTAGTCTGTAATTTACGTGGATTTAGGTGTGAAGGAGAGAAATCATGGCAAATTTAACTAGCGAAGAGCGGATTGCCCAGCAATTACAGGTTGGGAATACAGGCCCGGCAATTTTAGGTATCAAGTTCAATGACTTGAACGCGGATGGGATCAGACAGGCAAATGAACCAGGTCTGGCAAACATTCCCATTCTCCTCGAACCTGCGATCGGCAGCAACGGCCGATTAGATACAGGCGATATCTCCGTCCTTACAGACGCTAACGGAGGGTTCTCGTTCATAAATCTGGTTCCCGGCAACTACGTAGTCACAGAAACAACAGTACCGGCTGGTTTCCGTACCACGACTCCGAATCCCCTCGCTGTCACTGTTGGAAACACAAACACCAACGTTTTCTTTGGCAACACCCAGCTTGTGGGCAGCCGGATTGTTGGATGCAAATACTTAGACATAGATGCCGACGGCTTTCGAGACGGGAATGAACCGGGGATTAAAAATGTCAGGATATATCTTGATGGCAGCAACGGCAGCGTCCCCAACGGCCGATTAGATGCAGGGGAACTTAACACATTATCAGACAAAAATGGTTCGTGGTCGTTTAATGTAACACCTGGAACATACAGAGTTCGGGAAGAACGAGTCAACGGTATCAACGGAGAACCCCTAGAAAGAGATTTCCCCCAAAGCACCCCACCCAACAACATCCCTGTACTGGACGTAACCGTAGGCCCCGGTCAAACCTTTGCCTGCGCTCAAGTTGGCGACACTCCGCTGTATCAAATTGAAATTAACAAATTTCGGGACATAGACCGCAGTGGCACGCGAAATTTGGTCAATGGAGTTTTTGAACCCCCCATTGCTAACGTACCCTTCATTTTAGATTTGAACGGGAACGGTCGCTGGGATCAAGCCTCAGAACCCATCGCTATCACCGATGTAAACGGAGTTGCTACCTTCAGGGATTTGAGAGCTGCCAATTACTCTGTCTTGGAAATTTTTCCAGCGACACTGCCCGGTGGCGGTGCCCCAGGCAACCTCAATGCTCCAGTGGCAACTACTCCTAACCCCGCTCTGGTTTCGGCACCAGGCCCGCAAGCACGGTTCCAGGGTACGATCAGCAGAGAGCAACCGATCTTGGTAACAGATTCAACCTATACACTGAAACCAAACGACCCTAAATTCGTAGATACCAACCGCGACGGCGTTCAACAGGCTGGGGAAAGATCGATCGCGGCAACTGGCGAACGGCCGATTTTTGCCAACACACCTTTTCCTTTCCCAGCGACTAACCCCTCACCAGCAGTTACCTTTACTCCTGTGGGAGCTAATACTGGGAATGACACAAATTCTGGTGTCGGAAACACTCTACCTAACATCACTGTATTCAAATACAATGACCTGAACGGAAACGGTCGCTTCGAGCCAACTCAGGGTGAAGCACCAATTGCCGGTGTCTCTGTCTTCCTCGACACCAACAATAATGGGACTCCTGACGCCGGAGAACAACAAATACAGACGAATGCTCAAGGAAGAGGAGCATTTACCAACTTGCAACTGGGTAATTACACAGTGCGGGAAGTCGTACCGGCTGGTTTTTCGCCTTCGACAACTGCTGGTGTTCCGGTAACTCTGGGCCTTCAGGACGCTAACGTTACTTTTGCCAATACACCGAATAGCAACATCACTGGTTGCAAATTCGAGGACTTTAACTTGAATGGCTATCGAGACGGAAACGAACCGGCGATTAGCGGCGTTACTGTTTTTCTCGATACCAATAACAACGGCGCCCTGGATGCAGGGGAAGCAACTACCACTAGCGATCAGTTTGGTACTTTTGCTTTCAGAAATTTGCGTCCCGGTACTTACAACCTGCGAGAAGTACCTCCTCCTGGTTTCTTCCAGACGACTCAACCGCTCAATATCGTTTTGGGCCCCAATCAAACCTTTACTTGCGCTTTGATTGGCAACTCTCGCCGCTATGATTTGTTAGTTCCCAAATTCCGAGACGACAACCGCAACGGCATACAAGACTCGGGCGAACCTCGTCTTGCTAATGTTCCATTTACTTTGGATTTGAACCGGAACAATCGTTACGATGCCGCCACTGAGCCTTTGGTGAGAACGAACGCACAAGGGATTGCTCTATTCCCGAATTTGTTCCCGGCTACTTACTCGGTTTTGGAAGTTTTCGACGATCCGAACGTGCCCAACCCGTTCCCGATCCGGACAGGGCCTAATCCTGTTACCTTTAACGTACCGGGCCCAAATACTACGCCTTCGGCGCCAGTACCGACTCCAGCAAGAACTGCTTCTAGCCTCGATCCTCTGACTGAAGGTGGACTTGATGCTACGGTTAAGGCCAGCAGCATTGATACCAGCTTGATCGCCAATGAAAATGCAGGTATCAGCTTTGTTGATGACATGAGCTTGAGCCGCACAGCGAGTGCACTAACTGTAGTGTTGCCTGAAGATAAGAAGGATTTACTGTTAGGTGCTCCTGCTACTTCTCCGACTGGTTTCTAATCTGAAGTTGGGTCTCTAGTTTGAGACTCAACTATTAGTAATTAGCTAGTTTAAGCTGCACGTCAAACATTGTTTTGGGGTGCAGTTTACTTTTGTGCCGCACAAACTGTCTTTAGTCGTAGACTGCGATCGGCAAAAAGAACGATTCCCCGCCGCCACAAAACCTTTATTTATATCACAGGTAAAATTTTGCATCCCAACGGCGGATCTGTAGTTAATGGTTAGGAAGGACTAAATTCCTTACTACAAACCTTGTTTTTAAGAAGGACTAAATTCCTTACTACAAACCTTGTTTTTAAGTTTGTAC
Source organism: Microcoleus sp. PH2017_24_DOB_U_A (assembly GCF_020738205.1). NCBI lineage: Bacteria > Bacillati > Cyanobacteriota > Cyanophyceae > Oscillatoriales > Microcoleaceae > Microcoleus > Microcoleus sp. PH2017_24_DOB_U_A. The sequence continues at coordinate 67,503 of NZ_JAEQCT010000071.1, read as the reverse complement.
TGAGGACTTTAGTCCTCATATTTCTTTTTTCCTGCTTTTTAAAATAGTAATCCCGCCATCTTGGTGGCGGGATTGATAGGTTGCAGTTGAGCTGTTTTCTAGCTTTAGCTAGAATTGAAATTAGCTCGCTGCTCAATTAGCTAATGCCAGCCATTTCTTGCTGAATTGTACTCTTGGCTTCTTTGAATTGAGTAGCCATTTGTTCCATTTGTGCTTCGCTCAGGTTGCGGCGAATTTGAGGGAACATATCGTTTTCTTCTTCCTTAACGTGATCCTGAACCGCTTTTTTTAGCTGTTGGATTTGAGCTTTGAAATCAGAAGAACTGGGGTTGAGAGCCTTGATTTGGGCGAGCATTTGCTTCATTGCTGCTTGCTCGTCGTACAGTTCTTGGGTATCGCTGTAGTAGCTGCGAACTGCGGGATAGACAATTTGTTCTTCGGCTTCTGCATGAACGCTTAAGTCTTTGTAAAGTTGACCGAAGAATTCTTGCAGTTTTTGAGGATTGTCGGTTTTTTCGATTTCCATGAATATGGTATCGACTTTGCGGTGATCCATGGAGATGATTTCGGTGATGTTCATCTCCTCTTTGGTGCGGGTAACTGCACCACCGATAATGCCACTCATGGCCGCCATCGCATCTTGGACGCGGGCCCAAACGCCTTGATCGGGGTCTTTTCCGGTGAGTTCGCGCACTCCTAAAATTTCGAGAACTCCTTTGAGTTGTTCTTGGTGGGCGCGGTTTTCAAAGTTAACTGTGTTGAGGGGAGTAATGGCGGCTTCGATGTCGGCGCCAACTACTTGAGCGGCTTTGTGAATTAACAAGCCGGCCATTGTTTGTTTGTGTTTGAGCAGTTCGTGCTGACCGACTTTTTCAAACATTGTGAGTTCAGAACCTTCCATGAGTTTCTGAATTTCTTCGATCATTTTTGTGGTGGTTTCTTTGGGTTCGGATTGAATCCCGTATTGGACGATCGTGGTTTCCAATACGCCCATGTTTTTGCGATCGTCCTCCAGCATATCCCGGAAGCGATCGCACAGTTCGGAGTCGTTGCAGGAATTGATGAACAATTGCTCGTTGGCGATCAGCAGGTTTTGCAGTGCTTTCATGTCTGCTAATTTCATCGCGATCGCTTGGCGCTTGGTATCTTCAAGGGTAGCTACCATCTGTCGTTTCTCCTCTCGATGTCTTTAGTGTTCTTACATCTTTTAATTTATGGAAATATTCTGATTACTCCCTCTTTCTCCCGACTGATTCATTAATATCCCGCGCAACCTATTGACTTTTAAACCAAGAAATGGTAAGTAATTAAGGCTAAGGTCGTTTTAAAAAAAGCAAAAATTACTTCCTGAATGACCACAACCCACAGACAACAGCCCACTGACAACTGACAACTGACTTTTGTATCAATTAATCCCGATCGCACATCAGTAAAGCGCTACTATAGTTGAAGCCGAAGTTAACTGAAGTTTAAGAATAACTAGCTTGTCTCAACTGCTCACTGCTTTAGAGTTCCCAGCCAAGGTCTGGAAGCTGCACAATGGGTTAACGGTCATTCACCAGCGGATTTCGGCCACACCGGTGGTTGCGCTAGACGTGTGGGTGAGGGCTGGCGCTACGAAGGAGCCGGATTCTTGGTCGGGAATGGCTCATTTTCTAGAACACATGATATTTAAAGGGACGGATGCGATCGCCCCTGGAGAATTTGACCAAGTAATCGAAAATCGCGGCGGTGTCGCCAACGCAGCTACAAGTCACGACTACGCCCATTTTTATGTCAACGCTGGGGCAGATTATTTAGCAGAAACGGCGCAGCCACTGGCAGAATTGCTGTTGCGTGCTGGGATTCCCGATGCGGAATTCGATCGCGAACGAGATGTGGTGCTCGAAGAAATCCGACAATCTCAAGACGATCCCGATTGGCTGGGTTTCCAAGCAATGATGGAAACAGTCTACCAGCGACATCCCTACAGGCGATCGGTACTCGGTACGGAAGAGTTGCTGATGTCGCGAACTCCCCACGAAATGCGCTGTTTTCATCGATCGCACTATCAGCCGGAAAATATGACTGTGGTGATAGTCGGGGGAATTGAGGAAGAAGAAGCCAGAGATATCACAGGGAAAGCATTCGATCGGTTTTCTGACAGGTGGGATTGTCCTAAATTTGTCGCCGAAGCCGAACCGCCGTTAGTAGAAATTCGCCGTCAGGAACTCTGTCTTCCTCGATTGGAACAAGCGCGACTGATGATGGCGTGGACTGGGCCGGGAGTCGATCACTTGCAAAGTGCTTGCGGCTTGGATTTGATCTCTGTGTTGCTCGCAGATGGGCGGAGTTCGCGTTTAGTCCGGGAACTGCGGGAAGAATTACAATTGGTACACGCGATCGAAAGCTCTTTCTCGCTACAACGGGAATCGAGTTTGTTTACGATTAGTGCTGTCTTGGAAGCCGAGGATCTAGAAGAGGTGGAATCTCGAATTTGCGATCGGCTTTGGGAATTGCAATCTGAGCTGGTTTCGGAGACAGAACTGATGCGCTGCAAGCGTTTGCTGTGCAACGACTTTGCTTTCTCCCTCGAAACGCCGGGACAGTTAGCTGGTCTTTACGGATATTACAGTACGATCGCCACTGCCGAATTAGCGCTCAGCTATCCTACCAGGATTCAGTCATTTAAGCCATCAGACCTCCAGCGCCTAGCTCAACAATATCTCTCACCCCGGCGCTACGCGGCTGTGGCGATCAAGCCAGTCTGATGGTTAAGCTGGTCAATATCAATATCTTTGCTAACGGATAAATCTTGGTTTGTCCGGTGTTTTCTGTGTTTGGCCCGCACCCTAGGGGATAGATTTTGTTACATTTAGTATGATCGTGCATCAAGCTCTGCTCGGTCTGACAGCATACAAAATGCAAATGGAAAATAGCAAAATGGCGATCGATTCAGTTGACAGTTGACAGTTGACAGTTGACAGCACTTGACGAAGGAAGAAGATTGGAGTAATGAATAGTCTGATTTTAATTTCTCCCAATCAAGGTTCCGGCTTTCAACCAATTATTTCTGGTAATTACCAATTACCCATTACCAATTACCCATTACCGATTCCCCATTACCGATTCCCAATTACTAACTAAATTAATGATGAAAAATGAAATTCAGCGCACGGTTTTAGACAACGGTATGGTTGTCTTAGCATCAGAAAATCCAGCAGCAGATATTATTGCAGCTAGGATATTCCTGCGCGCCGGTAGCCGCTGCGTACAGCCGGAACAAGCAGGATTGTGTCACTTGCTGTCGGCGGTAATGACTAAGGGAACCGATCGCCTGTCTTCGCTAGAAATTGCCGAACGTGTAGAATCGGTAGGAGCGAGATTGAGTACCGACTCGACTACAGACTATTTTTTAGTGAGTTTGAAGACGGTTGTTGCCGATTTTCAGGACATTTTGGAGTTGGCTGCGGAATTGATGCGATCGCCCACTTTCCCGGAAGCTGAAGTCGAACTCGAACGCCGCATTGCGATATCGGCAATTCGATCGCAACAAGAACAACCATTTGCGATCGCCTTCGAGCAATTGCGACACGCCATGTATCAGGAACATCCCTATGCTTTCTCCACCTTGGGCACGGAAGCTACGATGTCAAAGCTCACCAGAAACGAGCTCGAACAGTTCCACAAAACCTATTTCCGTCCCGATAATGTGGTTATTTCGGTAGCCGGCAGAATATCTACCGAAGATGCGATCGCCCTGATCGATCGTACATTTGGTGACTGGAAAGCGCCTTTAACACCCCTCCCAACTTTAACCGTTCCCCCCCTCAAAGCCTCCCCGCAATCCGTGGCTAAGGCGCAAGATACCCAGCAATCAGTGATTATGCTGGGCTACCTCGCGCCCTCGGTCAAAAATCCCGACTATGCAGCGATTAAGTTACTGAATACCTATTTGGGTAACGGTTTGTCGAGTCGGTTGTTTGTGGAATTGCGGGAAAAGCGGGGCTTAGCTTACGATGTTTCGGCACTCTACGCGACGCGCCTGGACACGGCTCAGTTTGTAGCGTACATGGGTACAGCACCCGAAAATACGGTGACTGCTTTTGAAGGATTGCGTACAGAAGTCGATCGACTCGCCAACACCCAACTAAGCGAAGAAGAATTGCAAGCTTGCAAGAATAAAATGCTCGGTCAATATGCTTTAGGAAAACAAACCAATTCGCAAATTGCCCAAGTTTTAGGTTGGTACGAAATCCTGGAATTGGGAATTAAATTTGACGAGCAGTTTCAAGCAGAAATTGCGGCAGTTACTGCTGCTGAAGCTAGGGAAGCTGCTCACAAATACTTCGTCGAACCGTATATTTCTTTGGTGGGCCCGGAGGCGGCGATTACAGAGTTGGGCGTGGCTGCTGTTTGTTAAGGAGGAAATGGGCGATCGAACTTTTCACAAGTTCGATCGATCTAACCAGTTTGTCCATCTGATAGACTAAAGGAATTGATTGGGCTAAGTTGAGCTATGACCATTGCGATCGACCAACCAATACAACAGAAACCACTCAGCTTTGACGAGTTTATCGCCCGTTATGGTGGCGATAATCGCTATGAGCTGATCGATGGAGAGGTATTCGACTTGGAACCCACAGGCCCCCATGAGGAGGTTGCAGCCTTCATTACCACAAAAATATGTGTCCAGATCGACGGAACAGGCTTACCTTGGTTTGTCCTTCAGCGGGGACTATTGCGCCCTTCAAATATTGGTATGACAGCATTTCGACCTGATGTTGCAGTTGTCGATCGAAATGAACTTACTAAAGAACTGCTTTGGTCTGGTGAGTCGATTCTAACACTGGGCAGTTCGATTAAATTTGTGGCGGAAGTTGTTAGTAGTAACTGGCAAAATGACTATTCTCGTAAAGTTGAAGACTACGCAGTTTTAGGTATTCCTGAATATTGGATTGCGGACTACGCAGGATTAGGTGGTACTCAACACATTGGAAAGCCTAAAAAACCCACCCTTTCTATTTGCACTTTAGTGAATGGGGAATATCAAATTCAACAGATTCGGGGCAATCAGACCATCGTCTCTCTAACTTTCCCAGACTTAAAACTGACTGCTGAACAGGTTTTGATGGCTGGCAGGTAAAATCATTAAATGCCTTACCGCTTTTCCGGAGCTAAGCTGCCAATTACCGCCACAAGCTTTGCATAAGCCTCTAGATCCACTGGCCTGTATTTGACTTTGGCGATCGCCGGATCGTTGCTAAGATAGTTGTTGTCTCTCCAGTTTTTTGATGGCCTGATTGGTCTCAGAACAAAGCCACCACCACAATTCGGACAAATATTTTTACCCAAAATGCTCTCCACACAGGTAGCGCAAAAAGTGCATTCATAGGTACAGATGCGTGCATCAAGCGAGTCTGGTGGCAACGCCTTGTTGCAATGCTCACAGGTTGGTCTGAGTTCGAGCATATTTTCTCCTATTTGTGACGGCTTTATAACTCTTTCTAGGAATATGTAACCGATGTTTCGCGTTGCGGTGTCATAGATGAAAAGGTTCCTTCACTATAAACGCAGAACAGGGGTGGACGGCGATCGTTTGGTTTCCAGCCGTTAGCAATACCATGCAAGATAGCTGTCCGAGCAAATTTGCTAGTGACGATCCAGGCTGCTTTGTGCAAATGGAACACATTACCGCCATCGGTTAAATGGAAACCGTTGATTGGCAACCACGGATAACGCATGATAACAATTAACTGCTCGCCAGATGAAACACTCCCTTGCAAAGTCAAGTAGTCGTCGTCAAAAGAAGGGCGGAAATGCCAACGGAATTCTTGCCCTTCAACATTGATGGTGCGGAAACCTTTTTTCTTCTTAGGGTAAGTCATAGCAACTGTTACCTCGAATGACGATCTTCGCCATAATTATATCAGATATGATATAATATGACACGGATATAGAGGACTAATGTTATGGATCAAGCGAAAAAGAAGCGTCTAGAAGATCGAGGCTGGAAAATCGGATCTGCCTCGGAATTCTTAGAACTTTCACCAGAGGAATCGACCTTAATTGAGATTAAGTTAGCCCTCAGTCTTAATCTCAATTAAGGTCGGCAAAAATTGATGACACAGGCAGAGTTAGCCGATAAAATCAACTCCAGTCAACCTCGTATTGCCAAGGCTGAAAATGGCGAAGATTCGGTTTCTATTGAACTGTTAATACGCGCAATCCTGGCAACAGGTGCAACGCCTCAAGATATAGGGAAAATTATTGCTCAAGCAGGATAGAAATGATGGCGCAGGTTTCGAGCATATAATTGACTATCGGTAATATCAGGTCGTGAGTTGATGACTCCTTCACTTTGCCAGTAAGCAACAAGTTCTGCTCCAGTTTTAGGTGGGTTACTCAGAACTTCTCTGATCGATAAAACACGTAGTATGTACTCAGATAAAGGTAGGTTTAGTCGTAAGGCTTCAGTAGATAGTTGACTTTCTAACTCCGGCGGTAACTCTAATTGAATGCTCATGTCTGCGTTCCTCATCGATCGAGATTCTCAATTGATCGTAGCTGATTTCATTATTATCCAAAATAATCCGACACAACACCACAACCAAAAAAAATTAGCCAGACTTAAATTGAACCTTTTCGGTTCCCGATCGGTCAAAATGAAGCAGACGCCCGATCGGTCTAACTTATATGTACTTCCTAAAGCAGTTTCAGATTAAAAAAGGGCTGACTCCCTGGTTAAGCGGACTCCTCGCTGCCTCCCTACTCGCCGGAGTCGGCTACACAGCTTACAGCCAACTCGCAGTCAAATCGCGCCGTGAAAGCAGACGCAAGGAAAAAACCGTTGCTGTAGAAAGGGTGAATTTGCCGATCGCCATTTCCGCAAATGGCACAATAGTACCCGAAAGGAGTGTTAACGTCAGCCCCAAAACTTCAGGAGTGCTCAAAACTTTACTGGTTAAAGAAGGAGACACTGTTAAAACAGGGCAGATTCTCGCCCAAATGGATGACTCCAACCTGCAAGGACAATTGACTCAAAATCGCGGACAACTCGCCTCAGCCGAAGCCAACTTGCAAAAATTACTCAATGGTAATCGAGTCGAAGATATTGCAGTAGCAAAGGCTCAATTAGCTGAACAACAAGCCAGTTTGGAAAAATTACTTAACGGTAATCGCACTCAGGATATTGCCGCCGCCCAAGCCCAAGTAAATGAACAACAAGCAAACCTGCAAAAATTGCTCAATGGGAATCGCAGTCAAGATATTGCAGCAGCAAAGGCCCAATTAGCAGAACAACAAGCAACTCTTCAAAAATTGCTCAAGGGCAATCGCCCTGAAGATATTGCCCAAGCGCAAGCTAAACTTAGGGATGCTGAATATGCCAAAAAACAAGCAGAAGAAGACTTTCAAAGAAATCAGGAACTCTACACATCGGGGGCCATTTCTCTTCAAATTGTGAATACTTCTCGCACCGCGCGCGATCGAGCTCAAACTCAAGTCAGACAAGCTCAACAAGCTGTAGCTTTGTTGCAAGCTGGTTCGCGCCCGGAAGACATCGCTGCTGCGCGGGCCGCAGTTGAACAAAAACAGCAAGCTTTGGCGCTAATTCAAGCTGGTGCTCGCCCGGAAGATATTGCGGCTTCCGCAGCAGCAGTCGAGCAAAAACGGCAAGTTTTGGCAGGAGTGCGATCGGGGGCGCGATCCGAAGACATCGCCGCTTCCGAAGCCGCAGTGGAGCAAAAACAGCAAGCTTTGGCACTAATTCAAGGTGGTGCTCGGCCGGAAGAAATTGCGATCGCCCGGGCTCAAGTTCTCTCGGCTAAAGGTAGTCTCCAAACAGTCCAAGCGTTGATTAATGATACGAAAATTCGCGCTCCTTTCAGCGGTACTGTCACCCGCAAATATGCCGATCCAGGAGCTTTTGTGACACCGACAACAGCAGGTAGTGCGGTGACATCGGCAACTTCTTCTTCGATTTTGTCTTTAGCTTCAAAAAATCAGGTTGTGGCGAATGTGGCAGAAAGTAATATTGCTCAAATCCGCCTCGGCTTAAATGCGTCTATTCAAGCTGATGCTTATACGGGAAAGACTTTTACTGGGAAAGTTAATCAAATTTCACCTCAGTCAATTGTCCAGCAAAATGTTACCAGTTTTGAGGTAAAAGCTTCAATTCTTGATGATGCTAAAAAACTATTGCGATCGGGAATGAATGTGAATGTGGAGTTTAAGGCGGGTGAGTTGAAGGATGTTTTAGTTGTACCGACTGCGGCGATTGTTCGTCAAAAAAAGGAAACGGGAGTGTTTGTGACTGGTGGTGAAGATGGGAAGCCTTTGTTTGTGCCGATTAAGACGGGGATGACGGTTGATGATAAGACGGAAGTGCGATCGGGCTTGAAGGGAAATGAAAAGGTTTTTATTAGTTTCCCCCCTGGCTTGCGGCCTAAATCTCAAACTCCATCATCGGGTGGAATTCCAGGTTTGCAGCCGGGTGGTGGAAGTCGTTTGCGTTAGATCGGATATTTTGCACTATTTGGAATAATCTTTTCTGGGCGGGCTAGAAGCCCACCCCACAAGCAGAAAATTGATCTATTGTGGAACAGGCATCTTGCCTGTTCATAAAAAGAGATATTTTGCACTATTTGCAATAATCTTTTCTGGGCGGGCTAGAAGCCCACCCCACAAGCAGAAAATTGATCTATTGTGGAACAGGCATCTTGCCTGTTCATGAAAAAGTACAAGATTTGAGTAGTAGAAATTTGCCCGCTCAATAACAAATAACAAATAACAAATAACAAATAACAAATAACCGATAACATGAAATTAAAGACTCCCCCAGTTATTAACAAAATCTCGAACGTTCAAATTATGTTCATGGCGACTGAGGCGCTGTGGAATAATAAGTTGCGTACCAGTTTGACGATGCTGGGCGTAATTATTGGCATATCTTCGGTGATTGCGATTACTTCCGTGGGCCAGGGTGTACAAAAGTCTACTGAGGAACAGTTGAAGGCTTTGGGTACTAATGTGCTGTTGGTTTTATCGGGTGCTTCGCGATCGGGCGGTGTTAGTCAGGGTAGTGGTTCTGCTTCTACTGTGACATGGGATGACGCTAGGGCGATCGGCAAACAAGCACCGGCAGTTAAGGCGATTTCGGCGTTTTTGCAGCGCCAAGTGCAAGTTGTTTATGGCGGACAAAATTCATCTACTTTTATATTAGGAACTGATTTAAATTACCCCGATGTGAAGAACATTCAACCTCAAGCAGGACGGTTTTTTAATGAGGATGAATTGAATGCTGCTGAACCAGTTGTTGTCCTTGGTTCTAAGGTGCGAGACGAGCTTTTTGGAGTTGGTGCTAATGCCCTATCAGCCGATGTTCGCATTCAGGGAGGGCGCTACAAGGTAATAGGAGTGATGGAACCCAAGGGTTCGGTAGGGGGTACGGATCAGGACGATCGCGTGTATATTCCCCTGAAAAATATGTCAGCTCGAATTGTGGGTAGAAATTCTTTGGCTGGAATTGCCATCTCTGGTTTTTGGTTACAAACTACGGGGGAATCGGATTTAGCTGATGCTCAATTTCAAGTAGAAAATATCATGCGTTTGCGCCACAATATCTATCCGCCACAACCGGATGATTTTCGAGTGATTAATCAAGTTGATATTGTGAATACTTTCAGCAATGTGGTAGGTTTGTTTACAGTGATGGTAGTGGCAATCGCCGGAATTTCCCTGGTAGTTGGCGGCATCGGGATTGCTAATATTATGTTGGTGTCAGTTGTGGAGCGCACTAAGGAAATCGGGATTCGCAAAGCTGTAGGTGCTACCAATGCAGCTATTTTGATTCAATTCATGGCTGAATCGATTTTAGTTTCGACTGTGGGCGGTACGGCTGGTATTGGGTTGGGAATTGCGATCGCCTTTGGGGCCGCGACAGCATTTAGTTTTCCGTTTGTAATTTCAGTATGGTCGATCGCAGCCGGTTTTGGACTATCCTTTACAGTAGGCTTATTGGCTGGAGTATTGCCGGCACGGAATGCCGCTCGCTTAGATCCGATCGCAGCTTTGCGGAATGATTGAAGTTAGTGGCGATGGTCTGTCATTGTGCTATTATTTCTACTACAATAATCCTCATTATGAAACCTGAGCGCATTGTTTCTGCTAAAGTTATTGACGATAATACCTTGATGGTTAAGTTTGCTAATCTTGAAATCAAAAAATATGACATCTCTAAGTTATTAGAGAATCCGATGTTTGCGACGTTACGTAATCCTGGGTTTTTCAGAAACTTTAAAATTGAGCCTGGTGGTTATGCACTGGTTTGGAATGAAGATATCGATCTCAGTGAATATGAAATTTGGCAGAATGGAATTACTTGCACGGATGCGGAAATTGAGTGGATGTAACAGTATGTAAACAGGCTTAAGTCAGCCAGTAGAAAGCATTTGGACACTTTACAATCGTTTACATAGTTGTGTTTTAAAGCGCCGACTTACTTACATTAAATCTATTCATCATTTTGCTCTATGAACAACCAACCTAAATTAGACAAATACAAGCAAGAAATCGCAGATTTGTACACCCGCAGAAGTCAAAATTATGACAATAGCGATTGGCATTTGCAGATTGCTCAGCGTCTCGTTGAATACGGGCGAGTCAGTCGCGGACAGCAGGTTTTAGACATTGCAACGGGAACGGGTCATGTGGCGATCGCAGCCGCTCAAATTGTCGGTACTGAAGGTCTAGTTATTGGCGTAGATATTTCGCATGGAATGCTCGATGTAGCCAGAAAAAAAGCTCTCGAATTAAAGCTTAATAATACAGAATTTTTGCTAAGGGATGCCGAAAATATCGACTTACCACGTAATGTTTGCGATCGCATTTTTTGCTCTTCAGCCTTCATTTGGATGTCTAATCTGCACGCAGCCCTCACTCACTGGCATCGATTTCTCAAACCAGGAGGAATAATTGGCTTTCATGCCTTTGCCGACACCGCTTTTGTAGGCGGAGTTGTGACGCAGAAAGTAGCCGAAAAATACGGCATTTCCTTCAATATGAGCAAACCCACAGGCACTGTTGAAAAATGCCGAAACCTGCTCGAAAAAGCAGGATTTAAACAGATAGAAATTAAAATCGAACAAGATGGCAGCTATATCAGTTTAGAAAAAGCAAAAGCAATGTGGGCCGGAAATTCTCATCCCGCCCCTGGACAATATCCGCCGCCGTTATCAACACTTTCAACCGAGCAATTAGCACAAGCCAAGGCCGAATTTGAAGCAGAAATAGAAGCATTGCAAACCCAGCAAGGAATTTGGAACGATATCACCACTTTTTACGTATTCGGTCAAAAATAGCAGAACTATACTCATCCGCGTGCATCTGCGGTTACAAACTCCGAATCTGCCAGCAGTGCCAGATTCAGACAATTTAAGACACTCGATTTGATCGGACGCTTTTCATCCCAAAATACGATCGCAGAATAAAACTTAATTGCAGCCGATGAATTCAAAAGCTCAAAAGTTTGACGTGCAACTCCCTCATCATCAAAACTTAGGAAGTAAACAGTATCATCAAAAACTACAGGTTTATTAGCGATTTCGCCGATTAACCTAAACTCCAATTTTTTATAAAGCCCGCCGATCGCAATTTTCCAAGGTTTGAAGGTATAATCGCCCACTCCAAAAATCGCAAATCTAGGGTTATTTTCATAAATTTTGCTTTTTCGATTATCTAGATATTGCCCGCGAGACTCCAGATATCGCCCCGTTTTAGGGGCAATTTTTTGGATATTTTCCGTTGATTCCCCGATATTTTTTTGAGTAATTAGCATATAGCGATCGGTAGCATTAATTCGATTTTGAGCAACACCAGATCCTTTGATCATGGGAAACAGATAAGTTTCCTCAATATCAGCAACTTCTCCCAATTTATTTACAAAATAATTGTCAATTTTCTTAAATTCCATTACACTAGAACAGTTATGCTTTACACCCGATCGCCATTTTGTCCCTGAATCCACCGCATATAAATTACTCAATTTACTGAAAGCATCGATATCCTTAACCAAGAGATTATTATGATATCCAATTCGGTGACAGTCCGAAGTTTCTAAACTGCTAAATACATCACAGAAGTAGTTTCGCGAATAACTGTCAAATTTGCAAACTAACAAACAAGCATCAACATTTGCATCAAAATATTTTTTGGCATCTATTGTGTAAGTTGCACAGTCAGCGAGATAGAGTTTTTGAGAGTGAATGTAATTCAATAACTTTCTAGCAGTAGAAGTCTTGCAAAGCATGGCCAGATAAGCATCGCGCTTTTGCAGCCATTGCACCGCCTGAATCAGCATCCATTCTGAGATATCAAAGTTACTCTTACCTGTGAGAGCATCTAAGCCTTTGTGATTTTGAAAGTTGTTTTTTTTAGGTAAATTTTCGCTACCAAAAGTTCCTTGTTGTGAGTTTGTCACCCAAGGAAAATTGCCGAGTACAAGCAGTCTATCAGTGGATTGATTGATTAATAATTCCCAATCAAATTCAAAGAAATCTCCGTGCCAAATATCACATCTCTCATCCTGAAATAATTGGTTATTGAGTCTAATTTGTGTTAAGTAATTATGATTTATTTCAACCCCGATAATCTTGTCTGCGGATGGAAACGAAAGTGCAGCAGCTTGAATAAAATTACCGACACCGCACGTCGGCTCAATTATGGTGCGAGGATTGATATTAAGTTCTACTAATTTTCGACATACCATCTCGGCTAATGCCGGCGGTGTCTGAAAATCGCCATATTCTAGTTTTGTTTTGCGATCGTTGGAACTCATCGGTTAGATTTATAAACTGCGATAACGCCTTCCTGTTGTCCAGCGCGCTCAATGACTCTTCCATACTGAAGTCGCCACTGCAACGCATTAGAAATAGTCAAAAATCCTTGCAATGGTGGATTTCTCAGTATTTCGTCGTCTCATCTACCTTAAGATAATCAAACAAGTCTTCTCTAACATTAGGAAAAAGCTCGGAAGTTAGTAGGGTGAAAAGAACTTTTCTTGCTAAATTGTATTCCTTTTGCTGGATTTTTAGATAATCAGTGTCGGTGTCATCTTTCACAATGTGAACATGAACACGATTTCTAATCTGACGGAGATATGGAAGGTTCTTAAAGAATTCGTCATTTCCCAATGCAACAAGCTTTTTTGACTCGACGCGCTGGCACATTTTATCAAAACTCATTTCTTGGTAAATTTCTGGCTTAACCTTTTCAAAGATTTCCATATTAATTTTTTTCTTCTTCCCATCAGAATCTTCAAACTCCTGCCCTGATAACTTGCGATAGGATTTCCATGAAGTAGTTGCAGCTTTACCGCGTGCGCGAAGTAGGTAAAAAAATAGAGCCTCAATAATTGAACACGCTACTATGATGAACGTTTTCGCGTTTTGATTCCAAAGAACGGAAGTAAGATTTAAGTCTTCGCCACAGCGATGTATAAATTCGAGGTGTTGAAGCGAGTAAGCAATATTCTTTTGCAGCCCTCTACACTCTTTCTCTTCATAGTGTGGTATTGGAACCATGAATTGTTTAAGATAATTTTCCAAATCCGATACTGACTTTGGAAGCCATTTATTTCCCTGTTTCTTCAGTGTAAGCATTGTTTTCGTTAAGCATTTTTCATTTGAGCTACTATCCCTATTCTAGATGTCTTATTGACAACTTTCCGATGCAGGCGATCTCTGCTACTGCTCGTGCACTGCGCTGACATGGCCTACGACAATTTGCCAGACTGCGGGTCCATGGGTGTTGTTGTACCACTTATGCTGTAACCATTTCGGGTTTGATATTAGGTGATGCTGGCTCGAAGTACAAAACCATGATTTGCTCTGGATTCAGTCCGACAGATTCATAAGTGCGTCCGTTGCGATCGCAAAATTCAACCTCAAACGCTGCACCATCAGCCAACAGTTCAACCACTGTCCCAACTTGTCCGCGCCAGAGATTGTATTCAGGAATATCAACGGTCAAGGCAACAACATCTAGTAATTTAATTGTATTATTTACCACTTTTATTACCTCCCGGCACTACAAAGGATAGCAGGTTGTTAATCTCGGAATTTCCGAATCATGCTCAATAATCCAGCCACTCCGAAGGGTTGCACTTCTATTTTGCCATTCAATCGTGAAATCTAGGGTGTACCGTTGCCCGAACCCATCCCGCCTCCCTAACTGAGCTTCATGACTTTGAATTACTTCAAGCAAAATTTGGCGCAATTCCTCCGCATTGTCAGGCATCATCCCCAGAATTGACGAAAACAGCCGCGCTTTGTGTTTACCATCATCGTGTTCTGGATTTAGGCAGTAGTCACGAAGTTTACGAATATCAACAACTGCATTTCCTGCATTTGGAATGAGCATAGAAAATAGGAACCAGTTAATGAAAAAAACAGAGGGCGAGTTTTGCATAAAACTTGACTGCAAAAGTCAAATTTTATACTCTAAACCCGCCCTCGCAAAACTCGCTTAATAAGCGTCTTGCAATTCGTAAAAATCAGGCGAAATATAATCTTTCCGCAGCGGCCAGCCCACCCAATCTTCGTTCATCAAAATCCGTTTCAGATTTGGATGTCCTTCGTAGACGATGCCGTACATATCGTAGGATTCCCGCTCTTGGAAATCTGCTGCTTTCCAAATCCAGTAAACTGATGGAACTCTCGGATCTTCGCGGGGAATAAATACTTTGACGCGGACTTCTTCGGGATGGGAAGCGTTATCTGTCAATTTAGCCAAGTGGTAGACGCTGACTAAATCTTGTCCGGGGCCTTGGTCGTAGGCGCACTGGTACTGCATATAATTGAACCCGTAGGCGTACAGTGCTGTTGACATCGGAATTAGGAATTCTCGATCGACCTTTAAGATCTCCACACCCAAATTATCAGCAGCTAAAGCCTCGTGATCGAAGCCATTCTGAGTCAACCACTGAGAAACCTTCCCAGCTTCAACAATCGCAGATTCTGTCTCAGCCACGTTGTACCTCCTGTTTTTGTCCTGCAAGCAGGGCGGGCGGTACGGGCATTCCCATTGCTTCCGTCAACTCCTTCGGTGGGGCTATCCGCCCGGGAATTGACAAATATTTGCCATCCAAAATGTCGTCTACTACTTTCATTTTGTGGGGTCTGGTGTAGTAGCGGTGAGTCGGTAACAAGTTAGCCCTTTCTTGCATTGAGTCGTTGGCGATTTTTTTCCGCAGTTTGATAATTGCGTCAATAATCGCTTCGGGACGCGGGGGACAGCCGGGGATGTACACATCTACGGGGATAAGTTTGTCAACGCCTCTGACTGCTGTGGGGGAGTCTACGCTGAACATTCCACCGGTGATCGTGCACGCGCCCATGGCGATCACGTACTTGGGTTCGGGCATTTGTTCGTACAGCCGCACCAAGATGGGGGCGTACTTCATGGTAATTGTACCTGCGGTGATTAACAGGTCAGCTTGTCTGGGGCTCGATCGCGGTACTAAGCCGAATCTGTCGAAGTCAAAGCGCGAACCAATCAAAGCTGCAAATTCGATGAAGCAGCAAGCCGTGCCGTAAAGCAACGGCCACAGGCTGGAAAGTCTCGCCCAGTTATAGATGTCATCAACCGTGGTTAGGATGACGTTCTCTGATAATTCGGATGTGACTTGCGGCCGCTCTGCCGGATTGACAATTAGGGATTTTTGTGATGTATCAGAACTTAAGACCATTCTAAGGCTCCTTTGCGCCATGCATATACAAGAGCAATAACGAGGATCGTGATGAAAAACAAGGCTTCGATGAAAGCCAAGAGTCCTAGCTGGTTGAAAGCAACCGCCCAAGGGTAGAGGAATACGGTCTCTACGTCGAAGATGACGAAGACCAGGGCGAACATATAATATCGGATGTTGAACTGAATCCAGGCTCCGCCGATCGGCTCAACGCCAGATTCGTAGGTAGTGCGTCGGTCGTAGGGACGACTTTTGGGCCGCAGTACCTTAGACGCCGTGAGGGCGAGGATAGGCACTAGGCTCGAAATTAACAGGAAGCCTAAAAAATACTCGTAGCCGCTAAGTGCAAACACGGTGAATAATTACTGCCTCTGTGAAAGGGTTATTTGACATACTCCCCAACCTAAAGGCATGGGGATTGTGGATTTAAACAGCAAAAGCAAGCACGGCTTGTCTGATATTGCCTAGCACGATAGTTGATGCCCCAACTTATTTGAGATTTTTTGGATTTATACAGTTGAGACCGGATTTTTACATCTCGCGAATCAACAATACATAAATACATAACTTATCATAAAAGCCGTCCGATCGGGACACGGGGCTTTAGGCCCAATTTTTCGGTAACAGAAATTACTGGTCGATCGAGATTAATTGTCCATCTTCTGCAATAATTTTTAATGTATATTTTAATAAAACCGCAATCTCAGGATTGGGTAAACGATATTCTAACTGCCTGTGGAAGACGGGCGGCTGCCTGTGGACGCTGAGTAAGACCATCATCGACGCTTTGTGTCGAACACCCTTGTGGTGTCCCTAACGTGGTATCGGCGGTTGAGACGGGAAACCTCGAAGACGAATAAGACCGTCCTAATCTGAGTGTTGGTTGGCAGCCCCAACTATAACGAAGCTTAGTTGAGGTACTTCACCAACAAAATGGGTCTGAAGCCCCGTCCTTCTAGGACGGCTTCGCGTTAGAAGATCTAGAAAGGCAAGTAAGAACAACCATCTACGTGTTGAAACAATATCAAAAGGTGTAACTCCTGATTTAGCTCGCCTCGACTCGATCGTAGCGAGAGTTAAACAAGCAATAGTGAATTGTTGAGCGTACCTAACTGGCGGGCGTGATGGACTCTGAAAGTATAAAAAGATCAAAGTAAGCGCAATTGCAATACTTCTGGTGTTAGTAGTTGTTTTGAGCGTGTAGAGGCGATTTGTCAGCGCCTTTAAGACTCAAATTGTGGTCTTAAGAATCTCCGTGGCTAAAGCCCGGAGAGTGTCAACTGACCTACTCTTTTTGGAACTATGAGCGATCGAGCCACTGAGACTAAGACCCTCGATCGGCACGAGTGCCGCGCCTGCGGCTACGTCTACGATCCGAAAAAAGGGAATCCTAAAAATGACATTGCCCCTGGCACAGCTTTTGAAGATTTGCCCGCTACTTGGGTTTGTCCCGTTTGCGCGGGCCGCAAGTCGGTCTTTCAAAATCTGGGTCAGATGGAAGGAGTATCGGGATTTAAAGCAAATCAGCGCTACGGTGTCGGCGTCAACGGCATGACCGAAGGTCAAAAAAGTTTGCTGATTTTTGGCGGCTTGGTCGTTGGTTTCTTGTTGTTACTTAGTATGTATGGTTTGCAGTAAAACGATTGTGAGATTTTGGCAACGAATTGTAATGTTATTGGCGGCTGCACTCATCTGTACGAGTTGCAGCACGATCGGTTCTGTGAGTTACAACCCTTGGCAAGTGATTTCCTTGCCAACAGAAGCTAATTTACAGGATATTGCCTTTACGGGAAATGCCCAGCACGGCTGGGTTGTTGGTTCTGAGGCGACTCTGTTTGAAACGATCGACGGCGGGACTAACTGGAAGCCAGTAGCACTGGATATAGACGAGCCGAGATCGCGTTTTGCGTCGGTGAGTTTTTCCGGTTCCGAAGGCTGGATTGTCGGTCAGCCTTCGGTTTTGCTCCACACAGAAGATGAGGGCAAGTCTTGGACGCGGATTGCTTTAAGCTCTCAGTTACCAGGTTCTCCGAGTACGATCGCCGCTATTGGCCCAAATACGGCTGATATGACGACGGATGTCGGGGCGATTTACCGGACTTCTGACGGTGGCAAAAATTGGAAAGCGATCGTGCAAGATTCTTTTGGGGTAGTTCGCAATATCAACCGCTCGGAAGACGGGCAGTATGTTGCGGTATCCTCGAAAGGTAATTTCTACTCCGTGTGGAGACCAGGACAACAAGCTTGGGAACCCCACAACCGCAATAGTTCTCGCCGCTTGCAAAACATGGGCTTTACCAAGGACGGGCGTTTGTGGATGCTCGCCCGCGGCGGTCAGATTCAGTTTAGCGATCCGTCCAATCCTGAAGGTTGGGGAAAACCGTTTTTTCCCGATCGCAAAGCGAGTTGGGGTTTGCTAGACATGGCTTACCGGACTGATAATGAAGTTTGGGTAGCCGGCGGCGGCGGCAATTTGCTGTGCAGTTTGGATGGCGGGAAAACTTGGCAAAAAGACCGCGAAGTTGAGGACGTTCCTGCTAATTTTTACAGGATTGTCTTTATGGGCCCCGATCGCGGATTCGTGATTGGTGCGAGCGGTACTCTACTTAAATATCAAGGTTCAGCGCAAGCTGCTTGATAGTAGAATAGTAATAGAGATTGTCTGTCGATTTGTTGTTGAAAGGAGGATTCTAAATGGCCGGTACAACTGGAGAACGTCCGTTTGGGGACATTATTACAAGCATCCGTTATTGGGTAATTCACAGCCTCACCATTCCAGCTTT
The DNA here is from genome assembly GCF_020738205.1 of Microcoleus sp. PH2017_24_DOB_U_A. NCBI lineage: Bacteria > Bacillati > Cyanobacteriota > Cyanophyceae > Oscillatoriales > Microcoleaceae > Microcoleus > Microcoleus sp. PH2017_24_DOB_U_A. The sequence goes on along the minus strand of NZ_JAEQCT010000071.1, from coordinate 48,996 downwards.
GTTTATTGCTGGATGGCTGTTTGTGCAAACTGGTTTGGCTTACGATGCTTTCGGAACTCCTCGCCCTAACCAGTATTTCACAGAGCAGCGCGAAGAAGTTCCGATTATCTCGGATCGCTTTGAAGCTAAGAAACAAGTAGATCAGTTCATTGGCAAGTAATTTTACAAGGATTTGGAAAAATGACGAGCAGAACGCCAAACAATGAGCCAATTTCGTATCCGATTTTTACGGTACGCTGGTTGGCCGTTCATACTTTAGGTGTCCCAACGATTTTCTTTTTGGGCGCGATCGCAGCAATGCAATTTATTCAACGATAGGAGTTTATAATGCCTGAACGCGCCCCTAATCCCAACGAGCAGCCAGTCGAGTTAAACCGGACTTCTCTTTATTTGGGTTTATTGCTGATTTTTGTGTTGGGGATTTTGTTCTCCAGTTATTTCTTTAACTAACTGGTGGTTCAGTTCAATCTCTGTGATTCAATCCAATTTGTTTAGCTGTGAATTAGTGAGGTGATCGCTATGTTTAGTGAAAGTGGCAGAATTCCTTTGTGGCTGGTAGCTACTGTCGCAGGTCTCGGTGCTCTGAGCATTTTGAGCCTTTTCTTCTACGGTGCTTATGCCGGTTTGGGTTCTTCGATGTAAGGACAATATTGCGTATTTTACGCCTAAAACCTCCCTTGAAAAAGGGGGGTTTTAATTAATTCAGTCTTAGACGCAACCGTCACACTAAATAAAGGTACGTAGTTGCGCTCTTTGCGCTCTTATCGCAATCCTCGCAGGATTTTCATGAGTACCTGTAGGGACTTAGGTCAAGCCGTGTCCCTGATTGATTTAGGCGAAATCACATTTATGTTCGCCGCCCGTGATAATGATTTAGGATGGCTATATATATTAAGATCGGAGCGCAAAGAGCGCAACTACGTACCTAAGAATTAGCCTCGATCGAGGTCGATCAAACAATCCGAACAATTGTTTTGTAGCAAAAGTTTTGATAAATGATATAAATCGAGGATAAATGTTAGATAAACAGTTCATTGTTTAGGAAAATTATAATATTTTGCTGGGAATCGCTAGTAGGACTAAAGTCCGAACGATCGAACCTTTTTAATTTTAGGTAATTGACAGGACACGGTATAAATCTAAAATCTAAAATCTAAAATCTAAAATCTAACATCGACGGTCGATCGCCCAAAGTATGGGACAGATCCTGAAAATAGCCAAAAGTTGCGAGTAGAATGATTCAAGAGCCGATCGCTCGATCGTAGTCCATAGCGAAATATGACCCCACCGCAGCCGCCCCGCAAACCTCAAACCGTCTTGGGTGCGATTACCCAAGCAGTCCAGACAATTGCCAAGGTTAATTTTAACCAGCTAGCCCTGAAACCAAATGCCAAAGTACCCGAACTGTGGGTACAGGATGCAGGTGCGGCTAAAGCTGAGGTTTATCCGCTATTGGGCGATCGATATCTGTTAGGTCGATCGTCCAAAGCTTCAGATATTGTAGTTCGCAATCCCGTTGTCAGTCACGTACACCTATCCCTGTCGCGGGATACTCGACGGCGAACACCTTTTGTAATTAAAGACGAAGACTCTACCAACGGCATTTACAGAGGGAAAAGACGAATTAAAAGTATGTCCCTCCGTCACGGAGACGTGTTCACATTAGGGCCGCCGGAACTCGCCGCCGCCGTCAGAGTTCAGTACGTAGATCCGCCACCTTGGTATTTAGAATTTTTGCGTTACAGCTTTTACGGTGTTAGCGGAATCACCACTCTGATAGCTATTTTGGTTGGTGTTGAATCGACCAAGTTTCAAGTGCGGCCTCTACCGAGAAGTATCAACGGCCCTGTGATTGTTTACGCCCGCGACGGACAAACTCCGCTGCGTCCCCCTCAGAATAACGCTCACTTAGAATTGAAGCAATTGCAGGATTTTTCGCCTTATTTATCCAAGGCGGTACTTGCTTCGGAAGACAGCCGCTACAATTGGCATTTGGGCGTAGATCCGATCGGCGTTTTGCGGGCGCTGTTGACCAATGTGCGCGGGGGAGGAATTCGCGAAGGCGGTAGCACTCTGACGCAGCAGTTAGCGCGGAGTTTGTTTCGAGATTATGTAGGTACTCAAGATTCGGGCGGACGCAAATTCCGGGAAGCAGTAGTTGCTTTGAAACTAGAGAGTTATTACAGCAAAGATGAGCTGTTGCTGACTTATTTAAATCGCGTGTTTTTGGGAATTGACCTCTACGGTTTTGAGGATGCGTCTCGATTTTATTTTGCCAAGTCGGCGAAGGATTTGACTTTGTCTGAGGCGGCGACTTTGGCGGGGATTTTGCCTGGGCCAAACAGTTTTAATCCGATTCAAAATTATCAGTTGGCGGTGCAGTATCGCGATCGAGTAATCGAACGGATGCGAGCCATGGGGACGGTTTCTCAGGAAGAAGCCGATCGCGCGAGGCGATCGCGAATTGACATCAATCCCAAAGCCCGCCAATACCTGCAAAGTACGATCGCGCCTTATTTCTACAATTATGTATTTGACGAATTGGAGTTTTTGTTGGGGGAGCAGTTAGCCAGAGAAGGCAATTTTATTGTAGAAACAGGCTTAAATCCAGGTCTGCAAAAAGTAGCTGAATCTTCCCTCAAAAATGCCGTAGAAAATGCCGGAGCGAATGCAGGTTTTTCTCAAGGAGCTGTAGTAACTCTCAATTCTACAACCGGGGAAGTCTTAGCATTAGTTGGGGGTGTAGATTACTTGCAAAGTCAGTTTAATCGGGCTACCCAAGCATTGAGACAGCCCGGTTCTACATTTAAGATTTTCACCTATGCCGCCGCCCTAGAACGCGGAATCCCACCCAGTAAGACTTATTCTTGCGAGCCGCTTTCTTGGGGAGGACAAAGTTACAATGGCTGCGCCAGAACCAGCGGTAGCACTGATATGTATCGGGGTTTAGCACAGTCGGAAAATCCCATTGCTTTGAGAGTCGCGCAAGATGTCGGTTTAGACAATGTAGTGGGCATGGCCAGACGTTTGGGGATTACATCTCCCCTGCGTTCTTCCCCCGGTTTAGTGTTAGGTGAAAGTGAAGTTAACGTATTGCAATTAACGGGTGCGTTCGGGGTTTTGGCGAACCGGGGTTTGGGGAATCGCCCCCACGTAATCAAGCGAATTATTGACAGCAGCGACTGCAAAGATCGAAATGATTTTAAAAGTTGTCGGGTGATTTATGACTATCAAAAAGATGGCGTTGCCAATCGACAGTTAGTTTCTGAAGGCGTCGCGGATACGATGACTGATATGCTGCAAGGAGTTGTTCGGGGAGGTACGGGTAGCAGTGCTGCTTTGGGCTTGGGAGAAGCTGGAAAAACAGGCACGACTAATGATAATAAAGATTTGTGGTTTGTCGGTTATATTCCCAGCCAGCAACTGGTGACAGGAGTTTGGTTGGGAAATGATGATAATTCTCCGACTGGCGGAGGTAGTGCAAATGCGGCTCAGTTGTGGGGGGAATATATGCGGCAGGTAGCACGTTGAACATAGGTTTGTAGAAAAGACACGGCGGTTAAAACCGCGTCTACACAGACAAAACCCGCCTCCGCGGGTTGAAGACAAAGATTGTTAAATTTAATTTGTTTTGTTCAGTCTGCGGAGGCAGAAATCGTTTGTGTAGGTGCGGTTTCAACCACCGTCTGATGTGGCCGACAGCCAGACAATATAGAGTGCAAATTAACGACATTTCCGATTACGGCGATCGCAGGTGCGGAAAATCCAGTCGCCTCAACTTGCTCTACAATTGTACTCAAAGTGCCAATCAATTCCTCTTGTTCCGGCCGCGTTCCCCAGCGCACTAAGGCTACGGGCGTTTCTGCGCTCAATTCGGCTGCTGTTAACTGGCCGATGATATAAGGCAAATTGTGGATTCCCATGTATACTACAATAGTTTCGGAGCCGCGGGCGATCGCCTGCCAATTAACCTCCGGCCGATATTTTCCCGCCGATTCGTGGCCGGTGACAAAAGTGACTGACGAACTGTACGATCGATGTGTCAGAGGAATTCCCGCATAAGCCGGGGCCGCAATTCCCGAAGTGACACCGGGTACAACTTCTACCGAGACTCCAGCTTTTACCAAATCTTCCATTTCTTCGCCGCCGCGCCCAAAAATAAACGGATCGCCGCCTTTGAGACGAACTACGATCGCATTATCTTGAGCTTTGTCTATCATTAACTGAGTAGTTTCGTCCTGCATTAACGAGTGACGGCCTTTGCGTTTCCCGGCATCAATTCGTTCTGCTTGGGGGTTGATGACTGCCAAAATTTGAGGGCTGACTAAAGCATCGTAAATCACCACATCCGCGCACTCTAACAGCGCTTTTCCCTTCAAAGTCATCAAACCCGGATCTCCGGGGCCTGCACCTACTAAATACACTTTACCTAAAGACATTTTTCTTGCTTCCTTGACCTCTTCTGTGTCTTTGCGATTCATTTTTGAATTAAATCCCGAATTAAGTCTGCTAATTCTACACTGGCGCCTAGAGGATTTGCGAGATGAAGTTCTGCCGTGGGAAATTGCTGCTGTAGCTGCTCGACATTTTTGGCGATCGCATCTGTAATTCCTCCATTAAATAAGAAGTATGGCACAATTCCTATTTGCTGATGTCCACCGCGAACCAAACTGTCAATTCGTGCTTCCAAACTCGGCTTTACCGACCAATAAGCAGTCTCTGCACCGAGTTGGCTGGCGATTTCTTCAAATGTCGAGTTACCTCCGGGGCGGCGGCTGCCGTGAGATAGTACAATCCATTTTGGTAACAGCAAATTGGGGAGAAAAGCTAGCTCTTGCATCTGAGTTTTGAGCAAGTTTGTTAAGCCTGCTACTTGGGAACCTAAATGCGGGCGCACTTCTATGTTTAACCGGGAACCAAAAGTTTTCTGGGCAATTTCCACCTCTGCCGGTATGTCGTCGGCGACGTGAACTCCCGGTAATAAAAATACGGGCAGGATTTGCAAATGAGTCAGTCCGAGGGAGAGGGTACGTTCGCCAAAACTGCAAATTTGTTCGTGGAGTGGCGCGGGGCCGAGTTCTAGGGTGGCGGTGGCGACTGCGGGGAAGGAGTGGGCCAAATTATCAGACAGCAGTTGAGCCAGGTTTTCCAAAGCTACTTGCGGTCTGGGGTCGCGGCTGCCGTGAGAAACTAATAGGTAAGTCGATCGCAATTTCAATAGGGATTTGATGTTAATGGTCGATCGGGATGTTGAATAATTCTAACATCAGGGAGCCGCAACTCCTAAAAAAAACCGAACGCCGAAATCCCCGACTTCTTTAAGAAGTCGGGGATAACAGTTGCCGAATATTCTGATTAACCTTGAGGAGTAGGCTCGGCGACGTACTTGAAAGTAGGTTCAGAGTTCAAAGCAGTTGGTTGGTCTTTGCCATCACTAGACAAATTAAAGAACAAATCTACTGTTGAATCTGGCGCGATATTTCCGAAGAACGGATCGGTAAGTTTGCCCATCGCTTCCAAAGCTTTCATGAACATTTGAGTGTGGGAAATTTCCCGAGTCAGCAAGAAGTGCAGCGTCTTTTTCGTTCCCGCATCCGGCGCTAGTTCAATCAATGCTTCGTAGGTTTGGCGAGCTCCTGCTTCCGCACCGATATTAGCGCGCAAATCGCGGACAACATCGCCGCCTTCGTTGACGTAAGCAGCACTCCAAGCTTGACCTTGGCTATCCAACAAGTGCGGGCCTACACCTCTGACTGCAAACAAAGTGCTTTTGTAAGCTTCTGTTTGGTCAACGTTTTTGGTGTGAGCTTCGATCAGTTTGCCAACCATTTCTAAGTGGCTGAATTCTTCGATCGCAATATCTTGGAGCATATCCTTAATCTCTGCATTTTCACAGTGAAAGGACTGCACCCAGTATTGCAAAGCTGCTGTCAGTTCTCCGGTTGCTCCGCCAAACTGTTCTAGCAGCAGTTGGGCAAAACGGGGGTTGGCTTCGTCTACTGTTACCGCAGACATTAGTGGCTTTTTGTGAAAAAACATCGATCGATACCTCTCTTTAGTTCGGTTGTTACAGTCGTCAGATTTCCGACTGTATCTGTGTTTACCTTCAGCATCCATTGTGCGACAAGCAATCGCACTGAACCTCGCTCGTTGGATACATCTAGCGGGAGCCATTGCTCTGCTTTCAGGTAGAGTTAAGTTATTGGGCATCGGGAATTGGGCATCGGGAATTGGCCAAACAGGGCAGTGGCCAAACAGGTCATTGGGCATTAGTCATTAGTCATTAGTGCTGTCCCTGCTCGCGAACGCTATTAGTCATTAGTTATTGGTTATTAATTATTGCGAAATATTCAAAAATAACAAATAACAAATAACAAATAACAAATATCAATAGTCAATTGTTGTTGCATTCGGTTAGCTTTGCTGACAAGGCATCGAGGTGTCGCAGCCACTGAATGCCGCCTACCCAACTGCGAGATGGCAGGTGTCCGATTGGTGCTTGCTGAGTAAATTTAAGTTGTCCCGAAGCAGTAGCAGAGTTGTAGGTTTGCCAGTTTACCCGATCGCAAAATCTGACATAATCTCCCTTGACGCTTTCATAGATTTCCTTTTGGACGCTGAAGCCAAACCGACCTTGACTGTAGTGCAACCACAGGCGATCGACTATTTGCAAATCTTCGCATGGTAACTTGTAAATTTGGCTGATTTCTAGCTGAATTCCCGGTGTCAGCGATAGAGATTGACACATCACGGCCCAAGTTTCGCGATCGGCTTCTTTCCACTTTTTAGTTGACAAACAATCCCGCAGTTTGGTATAATCAACTCCCGCTGCTGAAATCATGGTAGAATCGAGATTTGAAATCCTTGATAAGGACAAAGTTTCTGCGGAATTGGCGGTAGTTTTGGTCGGTGAAATCGGAGGCTCAGGAGTTGGCAGGGTTTTGAAATAAGGCGAGTTGTCGGTATTAATGAGAGTTTGGGCGATCGGCTTTTTCGGCACAACCAAATTTTGCTGGCGAATATCTAAAACTGCATTGATATCTTGCAAAACTTCCGCCGCAAAACTGTAGCGCTGACAAAGATGAGTTTGTAGCAATTTATCTAAAATCTCACCTAACTCGGCGCTAATACTCGTGCCTTTGGGGAGAAACTCGCGCCACCACCAGCGCTCGGTTTTACAGTCGTACATATCCAACGGCGGAACTTGCGTCATCAGGCGAATGCAAGTAACACCTAAACTGTAAAGATCGCTAGCAGGAAATACTTTACCGCGCATTTGTTCGGGAGCTATATAATCTTGACTCCCGATCAGCGTTGCTGAACGGAGTATAGCTGAATCAGTCAGCAGTTTGGCAATGCCGAAATCGATCAATACGAGTTTGTTGTCCGACTGGCGGCGGATAATATTTTCGGGTTTGATGTCGCGGTGAATGACGCGGTTGTCGTGGATGAATTGCAGCACGGGTAATAAGTCTTGCAGCAGTTGCCAAATTTGATTTTCATCGCAGACACTTTGGTCTAATTCTTCTTTGAGAGTCGGCCCGTCTATAAACTCTTGAACTAAATAAATATGACCTTCTTGTTCAAATGCAGCTAATAAAGTGGGAATTTGCGCGTGTTTTCCCAGTTCGTCTAAACGGACTGCTTCTTGGTGGAATAATTCAAGGGCTTTGTTGAAAATTACTGGATCGCGATCGCGAAAATAAAATTGCTTGAGGGCACAGCGCGGTTGCGAGGGGATGTCTTCATCAATGGCGAGGAAAGTTTTGCCAAATCCACCTCTTCCTAAGAGTTTAATCGGGCGATACCGCTGTCTCAACAATAGGTTAAAGCCGCAGTTCAAGCAAAGTTTTTCTGTGAGTGAATTTTCGGGATTTTGACATTCTGGGTTAATACAGTAGCTCATAGGGATTTGAGATTTTATATTTGAGATTTTGGATTGTGAAGAAGTTTTTTAAATGCACCGCTTTCATAGTCTCCTTGCTTCGCGGGGCGAAGGAAGAGAGATAAGAGAAGAAAATTAGTTGACAATAGACGCACACATGGATATAAGGCTATTCTATTCCGCTGGGCCCGATCGCGATGTTATACAATGTGCACGGCGCCCCAAGCTGACACAGATCCGGGCGCGCGACAGCTTGCTGCGCGGGCGTTTCATTTACATTCCGAGACGCAACTGGCACATTAACCAAAGGTATGCGGTTGCGCTGTCTTCACTCTTGGCGCCACAATCTACCTCAAAAAATCTTTAACTATTGTCACACTTGCGTCGAGGACTTATCTCATCTCCGGTAATGAAAGTCCGCACTACGAACCAATTTTATTGTGCGATCGCCCAAATCGAAAATTGTGCTAAACTCGGGCTGTGCGCTGAATTTCAGGCACAATTGATGCGATCGGTTTAGGGAGGCTGAAAAATATTTTGAAATTTTTTTGCTTTACCCCTAGACTTGTGCTGAGATGTTATGTTATAGTTGAAAACGTTATGGCGAGTGTAGCCAAGTGGTTAAGGCAGTGGTTTGTGGTACCACCATTCGTGGGTTCAATTCCCATCATTCGCCCTTTTGATTTTATTGTGCAGAATTAACAAAGGTACGTTGTTGGGCTTCAGCCCTCTTTAGGCGTATATATAAAGAGGGCTCGCATCCCAACAACGTACCTAATTCTCTGATGACTGTAAAACCACCTTGGGTTTCGCCTGTATAGACGCGGTTTCTAACCGCCCAGTCTTCCAATATGCTAATCTTAAATCCAATCTCAAATCTAAAATCCAAAATCTAAAATCAAAATATGCCATCTTTAGTAGCAGAAGATTGGGGATATAAATTTAGTGGCGATCGCACAATTAGTAAATTTATTGGTCAAGTTGAAGGAGAAGCGGCTTTAGCGAAATATTGCGATTGGGAATGCAGAGATCGGGCGGAAGTTGTGATGTCGGAAATAGCCGGTAAATCCCCCAGTCTTTTCTACGTGCGGCGCCAAAAGGTAAATGAGAGATTTTCTGAGGAAGAAATCTGGGAATTGCTGGTTGCTACGGATCGAGATGATTTTAAATTACCGGAATTGTTGCAAAAAGCCGATCGCACTTTACGCTTGTTAGCAACTGTACGGATAGAAGACGGAATCGGCGGCTTAAAACTGCTGGATGCTGGTTTGGTGGCGCTTCCTAGAGGTAGAAAAGATGGCTATGCTTTGCCGGTACAGTTGCGACTTTTGCCGAAAAGTAGATCGCCAATTCCTGCAAAGTCGATCGCCCGCGTCCAACAAATGCCATTTTGGGACGAGAGACACATACCGACAACTGAACAATTAAAAGTTTGGCACACTTTCTTAAATGTCGAAAAACGCATCGCCGAAGCGCGTCAATTTTGTGTACCTTTCCGCGCGCATAACTATGGTTCCGGCTTCAAAATCGTTACTTTTGAAATCGATCGCAATTCGGCAACTCTTGACGGCTACGAGGAGAATCCCTTACAAGTCGGCGACTTTCGCGAAAGGCTGAAACAAGCCAGAAATGAAGACATTATTTTGTTTGATTCGCCGCCGGGAAGCAGAAGCAGCCGCGATGGCGAGACTTTGGGTAGCATTGCGGAAATTGAATTTGAACGTGGTATGTTACGGATTAAGTTGGATGTTGATTTGGGCGATCGCATGGCGGGCGGTAGATATCAACTTCCCAAACAAGGATTTTTGTATTTCGAGGCGGCGGGCGATATCAGTCAGATCGATCGCAAAAAGAAAGCTTTAAAGATGCTGGCGGATGGCCGCGCTCAAAATCCCTATTTAAGCGAGTTTTTATTTGACTCTTCCGAGGCGAGAATTCCCGACAAGCTGGTAAAATTGGATCGGGAAAATTTATTAAATCGCAATGCTAACGACGATCAACTCGCTGCCGTAGAAATGGTGCTTTCGGCGCGGGATTTAATTTTGATTCAAGGGCCGCCAGGAACCGGGAAAACGACGGTGATTGCGGAAATTTGCTATCAAATTGCGCGTCAAGGCGGGAAAACTTTGATTGCTTCCCAAGCTAATTTAGCCGTTGATAATGCTTTGAGTCGGTTGGTTCACAATCCGGCGATTCGGGCTTTGCGAAAGGGAAAAGCCCATAAGGTACAGGAGGAAGGCCAGCCGTTTTTAGAGGAAAATGCGATCGGCACTTGGCTGCAAAATACGGCGACTGATTGCGAACAAAAACTGTCGCAGCGTCAGATTAATGTCACATCTTTACAGCGGTTGCTGGCAGATTTCGACAGATTTAATGCCTACTCGGCCGCCGAGAGAGCTTTTTTTAAGGAACAAAAATACCTGCACGACGGGAAGGCGGAGGTTGAGGAAAAGTTGACCGCGCAATCAGCAGCGTATCAATTAAGTTTAACTGCTAAAAGCGAGATTGCATCTTTGGTTGATGGGCTGGCAAATTTACTGGCGGCGCCGGAGATTAACTGGGAATCTTCAGAAGTTTCCGAGTTTATGCCGAAACTAAAACCTTATTCTGAAGGTAATGTTTTAGTGGAAAACTTTATGGCAAATGTGCGGATTTGCGTCAACCATACTATTCAAATAGGATTGGATCGCCCTAGTTGCGGTGCGTTTGGGATTGCGGTTTGGTTGCGGGAAACTGTAGCACCGCAATTATCCGAATTTGAGACGGCGGGCGATCGCGCCCAGGAGGTTTGTCACGCCATGTCAGGGGTTGCGGAGTCGTTGCGGGTGTCGCGGCAGTTATCGGATGCGGTGAATCAACTCGAGTTGGGCGACAAGCAAAATCAGACACACCGCCACAATCTCGAACAGAAAATCAGTAATTTGGAACTGCGAAAAGCAGAAATTGCCGCCGTTGTCGTCGCCGTTGCAGAGTGGATTGAGACGGCGGATACCCGACTTTATACTGTTGTGCAATCTTGCTGGGAAACGGGCGCAATTCTGACAGATGATATGGTAGAATTGCCCGCAGGACTTTTGAAAATTGCCCGATCGCTCAAATTGCCGATCGTCCCGCCGAAGTGTAAAGTCAGTTTGCCCGATTTGGAAAGACTGCAAAAGGCGATCGCCCATGAAGCCAGCGCGGGTTTCAAGGACATTCAAGGGCAGCAGTTCCGGTTTAGCGAGTTTTTGCACCTAAATTTGACTCAAATGCCGATCGTGCTCGCTGCGGGCGATCGAGCGCAATGGCAACAACTAGCCAAAGACTTCGCCAGCTATTCCCAAGTCAGTCAAAGCCAGCGCAAATTCATCCTCGAAAAAGCTGACACTTTCTTAGCTAACATCCAACAATTTTACAGTCAATCATTGCAGCCAAATCAAATTCAAGAAACCTTCGATCGGCTAGTCAAAGAATTGCTGCATACTATTCTCGGAAACGCCCGCCAGTGCATAGTTCCTCTGAAAACCGAAACCGAACAACAACTAATTAAGCAGCAACAGTTATTAGATAAAATCGGTCAAACCGTCAGCCAGCAGCAAATATCCGCCGCCCAAGTTCAAGTAGAAGCCGCGCAGCAAGAAGCGAACTTAAAAATTAGCGAAGTTACGAATCAATTGCAAGCAATTGTAGAACAGTCAAAGGTTCCAGACAAGTTGCGGATTCTCGCCCAACAATATCTCGCGCAAAAGTCGAATATTTGGGAACAACCGCAGCAGTTTTTCAAGCAAGTTGATAGTTGGAAAACCAGTGTGATTCAGCTTAAAAAATCCCTGGCTGACTTAGATCCGTTCGGGATTTTGGAAGTTGTCAAAACTACTCTTGACGAGCAATTATCCCCACTGCAAATTGCCGCTACAACTGCACAGGAGGAACTCGCGACACTTCAAACAGAATTGAGCGAGATTACGGCTAAACTGCAACAGCAACAACCAGCGCCAGAATTAATCGTAGAGAGAAGTTGGTGGGAATCAGCATGGCAAAATATCCCGACTAAATACCAAATAGAAGTTCCCAGTACCGGATTATTCAGCGTAGATTTTTTAAGCAAAATCAAGCGTTTATTCAAGCATTGGCAGCGGGAATTAGAACGAGAAGAAACTGCCCTCAATCGTTCTCAAAACTTCGTCACAGATTGGATTGAAAAACTCCGCCATCCGTCAGAAAAAGACCGTCAAGATTTAAAGCAAATTTATATTGACAACGCGAACGTCATCGGCATTACCTGCGTGCAAGCTGCCAGCTTTGATTTTAGCAAAAACTTTCCCAGCTTTGATGCAGTCATCATTGACGAAGTTAGTAAATGCACTCCGCCCGAGTTATTAATCCCCGCTTTGAAAGGCAGAAAATTAGTATTAGTCGGCGATCACAGGCAATTGCCGCCGATGTTTAATCAAAGTACGATCGACGACATCGCCGAAGACATCGGTTGTACCGGAGACGAACTTAGCTTTATCAAAGAATCGCTGTTTAAAATATTGTTTGAAAAAGCTGACGACGGTATTAAAAAAATGCTGACAACTCAGTACCGAATGCACCCGCAAATCATGGGCGCAATCAATCAGTTTTACCAGCAAAAGCTCAACTGCGGGATTTTGGAAGCAGACACGAGACGCGCGCACCATCTCGCAGGTGACACCATCAAAGAAAACAATCACATCCTGTGGGTGAAAACGCCCGTGGGACAAGGGTTTGAGGAGGGGAAACAGGGTACTTCGCGGTTGAATGTCAAGGAAATAGATGCGATCGAGCTTTTGTGCGAACAGATGGAAACCGCTTGGCGGCCTAAAATGGTAGAGGGTGAACCGCCGAAGGAAATCGGGATTATCACTTTTTACGGTGCTCAATTGAACGCAATTAAAGATAGAATCGCCGCCGAAAGATTCCCATCTTTGAGTATCCGCACTGGTACAGTTGACATCTTTCAAGGAATGGAAAGACCTGTGATTATTGTCAGCACTGTGTGCAATAATATTAGAGGCGATATTGGATTTGCTAAGGAACCGGAACGGGTGAATGTGGCTTTTTCTCGCGCTCAAGAATTGTTAATAGTTGTCGGCTGTCACGATTTATTTACGCAACAAACAGGTACTGTCGGAAAAATGTATCAGGAAGTTTCAAAAACGGTGCGTCACTGCGGAGGTTTTGTAGATGTTGCTAGCGTCATCGGCTAAACAAATTGATGCGAATTTAAGTTCGCTAGCGGCACAAATTGAGCAACAAAACCCTGATTTGTCGGTGTTGGCGGCGCGTGAATTCCGCTTTGCAATTCGCCAAACTCCGCTGGAAGTGACGATTAGCGAACCTCGCGAGTTTAATGTATTGGAAGAGTTCATTTTGCGGGCGGGTGTGGAGTTCGATCCTGCGCCAACTTTGCAGGAGTTGGCGGATTTGTTGGGGTTGGATCGGGTTTTTGTGAAGACTGCGGCGACGAATTTGGTTAATTTGGAGATTTTGGAGGTGGCGGAAAATGGTAAAATTGCGATCGCGAATCCCGCCCTTACGGGGGCTACGCCAACGAAGACGATCGCACCTCTAGGCGAAGATTTTTTTGATAAAGGTGCAGTTAGTCGATCGCAAATCCAATCAATTTACGCCATTTCCGATCCATTAAACCAAACTCTCACCTTCAAATTCGACGCTGTAGCAGCAGAATCAATCAACTTACCAGATTTAGCAGACTTCGTATCCCTCGAACATAAAATTACCGACCTTGCGGATTTAAGCATAACAGAAATCCAGCCGCTGATCCAAGCTTCCGGCTTAGGGATTCACGTCCCCGAAAACGGCAAAATCGTCTCTCAGTGCGATGTCATCGGTGATGATTTAGATATTTGGCAAATTGTATCAGTTTTTGTGTTGCAGGATGCGATCGAAAATAAAACTACCATCCAACTCCGACAGGGAAAGCACATATTAGAAACAGCCTCAAACTTGCTAAACGAACTCGAATCCCAACAAAAATTTTCCTTAAACGACTTGTGTAAATTAACCGAAGAAGATGTTATTTTGGAAGAACCAGAAATAATTGCTACTCCAAAAACTCGGAAATCGGCAGCTAAGAAGAAAGGCAAGGAAACGATATGATCGGGACTAAAAAAGACTTTATATCAATTCCGGCTGCGCCGGAATGACAAGCGAGGAGACGGCAGTGCCGTGTCCCTACGCCAGATTAATTGTAGGGAAACGGCACTGCCGTCTCCTGATTTTGGGTAATATTAATTCCGATGTAACCCGAATTGATATTAGTCCTGATTAACCAACAAATGAGGTAATTGTGCAATGGATAAACTAGCTCAATACCGTCAATACGTTCAGACATTAATCACCCGTTATGCCGAAGATGATGTTTCCGATGATGAAGTCGAAGTGCAACTTATCTGCGACACAGAACGAGATCATTATCAGTGGATGAATGTCGGCTGGGAACACCTTAACCGAATTTATCGAAGCATCATTCACATTGACATCAAAGATGGAAAAATCTGGCTTCAGCAAAATTTAACCGACCAAAATCCAGCGGAGGAATTAGTTGCAATGGGAGTGCCAAGAGAGGATATTGTTTTGGGATTGCAACCCCCATACAAACGACCGTATACTGACTACGGTGTAGCGTAAATAGTTGACAGTTGACAGTTGACAGTTGACAGTTGACCCCTTCGACTACGCTCAGGGCACAGCAGTTGACAGTCTATTCTTATGGTGCGCCAGTCTTAAGATTACTAAAAAAACTTAGGGTTTCCCTACTGACCGAATAGCAGGGGTTTGAAGCACCAGCATGAAGGCAGATTGTGATAAGAACGGAGTTTAAATCTCCATTCTTATCAATTCGCTGTCAACTGTCAACTGTCAACTGTCAACTGTTTATTGAGCCTTAACGCATTTCAGCATCCGCAAAGTAGCCGCGGCTGCGTAATTGCGCTTTGCAGAATCATCGGGAGCAAAACGAGTTCCAACTTCGTTAACAGCGGAAGCAACAGAACAATAAGCAGACATTTGAGTAATAATCGCAGCAGCCCAATGATTTTGAGTGTCTGAAAAAGTTTTAGGCGGTTCTTTTCCAACTAAATTTGGCTGCATTCCCCGCGCCGACAAACCAAATTCTGATGCTCTCCGCAGCACCGCCATCAATTCAGCGCGAGTCACTGACTGCATGGGTTTAAAAGTTCCATCTTGATAGCCACTAACTATTTTATTGTCCCGCGCAAATTGCACTTTTCCGGCACTCCAGCGCGTGCTATCAACGTCGCTATAAGGACGAGTAGAAACATTGTTAGGAAATGTGATGTTAGCACCTTGGATTCCTTTCAATGATTCCAATACTAAAGATACCAATTGCTCTCGCGTAACGGCAAGCTGCGGCCGAAATGTATTATCTTGAGCAAAGCCGGCGACAAACCCAAGGCCCACAGCTTCTTTAATTTCGGAAGCGTAGATATCGCTAGCAATATCTCCGAATGTAGAAGAGCCAGTATTGCCTCCGGTATTTCCTCCGGTATTTCCGCCAGTATTACCTCCGGTATTTCCGCCAGTATTTCCGCCAGTATTTCCGCCAGTATTTCCGATTTGTCCCGGTGCGGCTTGACTGCTAGTGAAATAAAAGTGACCTAATACTTTCCCTTGATAAGTTCTTTTACTAAAGCGCCAAGCGGGATCGAGAGTGATTTTCATAAAGCCGTTAGTATTGCCGTTGGTGCGGCCGATAATTATCGGTTGAGCGTTAGGATCGCTGGGAATTCCCATTAATACCACATTGCCATCAACATTTTGCAATATTAGGCTGTATTTTAATGCTAAATCGGTGCCGGCCATGCGAATGGAAAAGCCGTTGCTGTCTGTGGCGCGGCCGCAAATGCCGGTGAAGTCAAAAGTAGCTAATAACGGATCGACTGTCACGGGATTAGAACCGCTTTCGCTCCAGCACTTCCGTCTGTCTGTGACTTGTTCTACAATAAGCAATTGGTAGCCGGTCAAACCGCCCGGTTGGGCGATCGCAATTACTCGATCTTGGTTAATTTCGGTTTCGTCAAAAGTATATGCTTTCGCCGGAGCGATCGCCCCGAGTGTTAAAATTGCTGAACCGACAAGTGCGGCCGCTGCTCGTACCAGTGAATGTTTCATAGTTTTTCCCTATTTACCCCTTATTTTGGTCAGACATCTCTAGAAGATGAAAAGGTCGCGGTCTTAAGACAACAAGATAGAATTTTACCATTTGTTGTTCCAGCGATCTCAAGTGCGATCGGACAAATATTATAAAATTCAATAGGGTACAGTTAAGTCTGATCCCGCCTAACCCCCCTTAATCAGCAGGAAAACTTTATTCTCATCATGCAAAAAGGTACGTAGTTGGGCTTTAGCCCTCTTTACGCATATATATAAAGAGGGCTAAAGCCCAACTACGTACCTATGTCTGTCCCGATCATAAAACTACCCTGCCTTAATAAGACGGGGGACAGGGGATATCCGATATAAAAAACGGTGCGTTAACAAGCGTGTAACGCACCCTAAAACAAATATTGAAAACGTGCTTTCTCTAGCTAGCGGAACATACTGCTAACAGAACTATCTTCGTGAATCCGCCAAATAGTTTCGCCCAGCAAATTCGCTACCGAAAGCACCGTCAACTGCTTGAATCGGTTCTCTTCAGGTACGGGAATTGTATTTGTAACAATTACCTCTTCCAAAACTCCGCTAGACAAACGCTCGATCGCCGGAGGTGAAAAAACCGCATGAGTAGCACAAGCATATACCTGTCTCGCACCCTGGCGGCGCAACAATCTCGCGCCTTCGGTAATCGTCCCCGCAGTATCGATCATGTCGTCCACCAACACGGCAGTTTTGCCTTTGACATCCCCGATGACGTTCATCACTTCAGCGACGTTGTGAGCTTGGCGGCGCTTGTCAATAATTGCTAGGGGAGCATCGCCAAGCTTTTTCGCAAAAGATCTCGCCCTGGCGACTCCGCCCACATCCGGCGAAACGACGACAATATCTGTCAACTTCTTGCTCGCGAGATAATCCAACAGCACTGGCGAACCGTAAACATGATCGAAAGGAATGTCAAAATAACCTTGAATCTGAGCTGAGTGCAAATCCATCCCTAAAATGCGATTTGCTCCAGCTTCAGTAATCAAATTAGCTACCAGCTTTGCAGTAATTGACTCTCTGCCGGCTGTTTTGCGATCGGCTCTAGCATAGCCGTAGTAAGGAATCACAGCAGTAACTTGTCTTGCTGAAGCGCGGCGACAAGCATCGATCATAATTAATAATTCCATGAGTCGATCGTTCACCGGACAGCAAGTAGGCTGAATCAAGTAAACATCGCAACCCCGAATCGATTCTTGAATTTGAACGTAGAGTTCCCCATCAGCGAACCGCTTGCGAACCATCGGCCCCAAATCGATCCCCAAATAGCGAGCCACCTCTTGGGCGAGGGGAACATTAGCAGAACCGGAGAACAGCCGCAGACGGTCGTGAGCGGAAACCGGCGGCTCGGGAAACGGAAGCGGTAAAGTAGCAGAACGGATCACAGCAGGCCTCTTGCAAGACGTTTATTTAACCGCCATCTTACCATCGGAAATTAGAAATGTTCAGCCAATATTTGGAGAGATTTAACTTTCGGGGCGGCCGCAAGTGTTAACTTAGGCGAACTGAATAGAAGTTGCACAAATATGTCGGATAAACAGGGTTTATGGCTGGCTGTGTGCAGGCAGAAGCGCGATCGCACTTCTGTCTCAATACGGTTCACTTAAGGTTTGTTTGTCATTGCTGTCCTCGCGACGCAAACGAGCGCGTCTGTTTGTCACATTCTTTTTCCCCGTGGACTATCAGTGAACCGTATTGACTTCTGTCTGTGCGTCTCAAAATTGTGCCGACAGTCTATTTGGGGCCCAGACTTGAAGTGCAGCCGCTCAAAATTCGGTCAAAGGCCGAAAGCCACCGGCTTCAAGGTGATAAAAATGCCACCAACAGGCAATAAACTTGCAAAATACTGTAAAAAAAGTTAAGAATCGGAAGCATACTCCTGATTTTTGATATAGCAAAGCAAGGTAAAAATCGATGAGCTTAAGAGAACGGATTGACGCAGAAATCAAAGCAGCGATGAAGTCCAAGGACAAAGTTCGCTTGGAAACTGTTCGCGGCATCAAGAAAGTTATTCTGGAAAAAGAAGTCAGCCTCCGTCCCTCGGGGCAAGAGACGCTGACAGAAGCTCAAGAATTGGAAATTTTGATGCAGATAGCGAAACAGCGCCGGGATTCGATCGACCAATACCGCAAAGGTGGCCGCGAGGACTTAGTGGCACAGGAGGAGGCGGAGTTGGCAATTCTGGAAGAGTATTTGCCGGCGCAGATGTCTGACGAAGAGGTAAGTCAAGTGGTTGACGAGGTGATTGCTTCGGTGGGCGCTACTTCTGCCAAAGATATGGGCAAGGTGATGGGCAAGGCTATGCAGCAGCTTAAGGGCAAAGCAGACGGTAACAGAATTCAAGAGATGGTAAAAGCAAAGCTTAACAGTTGACAGTTGACAGTGGACAGTTGACAGTTGGTAGAAGTCATTAGTCAGCAGTCAACAGTCAGCAGTCAGCAGTCAGCAGTCAACAGTCAACAGTCAACAGTCAACAGTCAACAGTCAACAGTCAGCGGTCATTAGGAAGAATGTAGCAGCCTGCTAATTTTTCGCCTTTGCGATCGCCCAAAAAAACCGCAACTATGGGGCAAACCCCTCCGGGGGAACCCCTGATTTTCGATCGCCCGCTTGCGCCTAATTTCTCAAAGTTGCTCAAAAAGAAGTAAAATGCTAACTTTCATCGGGACTGGGAACTACAGACAGTGAAGTACGATCTTGAGCATTAAAGATTTAACATTCTAAGTCTGCCAGCGATCGTCTATTTTTTGACAGTTTCTACTTAAACTTATGCAGCCACCTATTGCTATTGGAACTCTCCTACAAAACCGCTACCGCTTGGTGAATATTTTAGGTCAAGGGGGATTTGGCCGGACTTATTTAGTAGAAGACGAGGGGCGGTTTAAAGAACGCTGCGCCCTCAAGGAATTGATTCCGATGCAAAGCGGGCCTTACGTTTTGGAAAAATCGAAGGAATTGTTTCAAAGAGAGGCGGCAATACTTTACCAAATTGCCCACCCGCAAATTCCCCAGTTTCGGGCAATATTTGAAGAGAATCAACGTTTGTTTTTAGTGCAGGATTACGTGGAAGGGATGACTTACCGCGAACTGTTGCTCGATCCTTCTACAAGCCGCACTTTCAGTGAAGCAGAAGTCTTAATATTTATCCGGCAAATGCTGCCGGTACTGGCTCACATCCACGCCCGGGGCATCATCCACCGCGATATCTCGCCAGAAAATATCATCCTCCGTGAAAACGATAAGTTGCCGGTACTGATTGACTTTGGAGTGGTGAAAGAACTCGCTACCAAAGTTCAGTCTCCCGAAGGAACAGCCCACGCGACAACTGTGGGTAAAATTGGCTACGCGCCGATGGAACAATTGCAAAGCGGGCGCGCAACGGCCAGCAGTGACCTGTATGCTTTAGCTGTAACGGCGATCGTCCTGCTGACGGGCAAAGAACCGCAGGAATTGCTGGATCAAACAACGCTACAGTGGAATTGGCAGCAGCAAGTACAGGTGAGCGCTGGTTTGGCTTTGGTGCTGAATCGGATGTTAAATCGCTCTCCGGGCGATCGATATCAATCTGTCAGCGAAGTCGCTCAAGCACTCGACACCCAAACTAATTCTAACCCTCAATCTAACGCGCCAACTGCACCACCAGCATCAGCAGTCGTCCAGTCAAATCCTTCGCTAATCGCAACGGTAGCGGTGGGGAGGCCACCCGAACCCGAGCCGGTGGTGCCCCTAAGTCCCGGCCCGCAAAACCAGCCAGATCCGCTAATTGAGCCTGCTGGTGGCTCTTTGTGGGATAATCCGGTTGCTGCGATCGGACTGCTAACAGGCTTAGTCATCTTGACAGGCTTCGGTTCCTGGGCATTAGTAGGCTCATTTCTCAACAGCAAACCGAAGCCCACAGCCACTCCGACAGCGCCATCAGTCATAACTCCGACGCCGAGACTAACTCCGCTTCCAACCCCGGAACCTTTGCCAACTCCAACCCCGGAACCTTTACCAAGCCCAACTCCAGAACCTTCGCCAAGCCCAACTCCAGAACCTTCGCCGGAAATCACACCAGAACCTTCGCCGGAAATCACCCCAGAACCTTCGCCGGAAATCACACCATCGCTACCACCTGAACCAACGCCAGCGCCAGAACCCACGCCAACACCTGAACCGACACCTGCGCCAACTCCCGCGCCGAAACCGACACCCGCGCCAACTCCCGCGCCGAAACCGACACCCGCGCCGACTCCCGCACCCAAACCGACTCCCGCACCGACTCCCGCACCCAAACCGACTCCCGCACCAACTCCCGCACCAACTCCTGCACCAACTCCTGCGCCGTCACCAACTCCTGCGCCGTCACCAACTCCTGCGCCGTCACCAACTCCTGCGCCGGAACCCGCACCGACTCCTGCGCCTTCACCGGAACCCGCACCGACTCCTGCGCCTTCACCCTAGTTCTGGCAAAATTCCTCTAGACTTAAGTTGAAGCCAATTACTTACTAGCTTTTGCCAATGAACTCGCTGCTGATTGCTGGAACTGATACTGACGCGGGCAAAACTGTTTTGACCAGTGCTCTGGCTGCTTATTGGCAAATGTATTTTCCCGATCGCAGTTTGGGAATTATGAAGCTGTTGCAAACCGGCACGGGCGATCGAGAACTCTACACCCGTTTATTTAGCCTCGACCAATCCCCCGAAGAACTCAATCCGCTGCACTTTAGCGCGCCTCTAGCACCACCGATTTCTGCCGAACGCGAGGGGAGAGCGATCGAACTCGAAAAGGTCTGGACGGCGCTGCAAAGCCTCACTGAGCGCAAGAATTTTGTGCTGGTGGAGGCTTTGGGAGGGCTGGGTTCCCCTGTAACGCGGGAACTGACGGTGGCGGATATTGCCCGAGATTGGCGGCTGAGGGGCGTTTTGGTGGTACCTGTGAGGTTAGGTGCGATCGGGCAAGCTGTAGCGAATGTTGCCCTCGCCAGACACACGGGCTTTCAGCTTAGAGGCATTGTCCTTAATTGCCCTCAAGCTTGTTCCGAACAAGAAATTGCCGATTTTGCGCCGATCGATTTAATCGAGTCTCTGACTCAAATTCCAGTGTTGGGTACTTTGCCACATTTAGACGATCCAAATGACTTGACAAAATTAGCAGCATCAGCATCAGAATTAGATTTAGAGCGGTTGTTACATGGAGTTAATTTGGTTTCTCAGACTGCTAAATAACCCCATTCTCAACACCTCTGTTGCTCAATCTTCTCTTTCTCTGTGTACTCTGCGCCCTCTGTGGTAAAACATCTTAGATTTTATTTTAACCGCAGAGAGCGCA